>NZ_JACAPW010000031.1:64138-206218 GCF_013385495.1 Pseudomonas sp. F8002
TGTTGATTCTCAGCGACGAGCCACTGCTGTTCATCTACCTGTCCGCGATGGTCAGTTGGATGCGCATGCTGCCGCCGCATTACATGCTCGAGTTGCTCGGGGAAATCACCACCGAGGTGTTGCTCAACCTGCTGTTGCTGTGGGCTACCGGCGGTATGGGTGTGGCGGTACGGCTGGGCGCGCAGGTACTGGGCAAGGTCAGGTCCGAGCGGGCACGGGAGTGGTTGGAGCAGATTGCCAAGTTGGGCGGTACGGCCCCGCTGGATAGGCATGCGGAGGTGCTTAAGCCGTTATCGCTTCAGAGTCATGCAGTGCCGGTGAAAGCTGCGGCGGCGCCGTTGAAGGCTGGCGTGGACGAGATTTCCAATCCGGCACCGATGGTGCGGGAGCCGAAGACGGCACGCACGGCGTTGGTGAAGCAGGAGCCTGTGGATGATGCCCCGGCTTCGGCGAAAAACCCCAATGGGGATGCTTCGGTCTGTTCGGCGAATACCTGTACCAATGGCTGCCCGGTTTCGATGGTTACTGGTGAGGAGCTTTTGACTCTCACTGACGGCTCGTTGGAGGGTGTGCTGCCGTTTGCCTGGACGCGGTTGTATCGCAGCAGTGCGGTGGAAGTGGATTGCGGGCTGGGGTTTGGCTGGAGTCATGCGCTGGCGCAGCGGTTGGTGGTGAGCGGTGAATCGGTGGTGTGGACCGATCACGAGAACCGCAGTACGACGTTTCCCCTGCCCTCTGCTGCACGGCCGGCCATCACCAATAGCCTGGCGGAAGCGGCGATTTATCTGGGCTCGTTGCCCGATGAACTGGTGCTGGCTCAAGCCTCCCTTTTCTACCACTTCCGCGACGGTGTGCTGACGTCGATCAGCGACGCGTACGACAACCGACTGCGTATTTCCCGAGACTATTCCGGGCGGATCCAGCGGATCGATAACCACGTTGGCCAGGGATTGCTGCTGCGATATGAGCGCGGCCATATCGTTGCCGTCGACTATCAGGTGCAGCGGGAGCCGGGCTGGGTCACCGAACAGAACGTTGTTTCCTACACGTACGACGATGCCTGGCGGTTGATCGAAGCGACCAACGCTGTAGGAGAAAGCGAGCGTTATCGGTACGACGATCAGCAGGTGATCCTGGAGCGGGAACTGGCCGGTGGGGCGAGTTTCTTCTGGGAGTGGGAACGGTCCGGCAAGGCGGCAAGGTGCGTCCGGCACTGGGCCAGTTTTTCGCAGATGGACACGCGGTATGTGTGGGACGACAACGGCACGGTCACCGTGCACAACGCCGATGGCAGCCAGGAAGTCTATGTCCACGACCAGCGCGCACGGTTGGTGCAGCAGATTGATCCGGACGGCGCGCAGCACTTCAAATCCTACGATGAAAAAGGCCGGCTGACGGTCGAGCAGAATCCGCTGGGAGCGGTGACGGCCTATCAGTACGACGAAGCCGGTCGGTTGATTGCGCTGTTTCCCGGGGACGATACGCCGACGTCCTACGAGCATGACAACGGGTTCGTACGGGTTGTGCGCCGTGGTGACGCGGTGTGGAAATACCAGCGTAACGGTCAAGGCGATATCACTCGCAAGACTGATCCGGACGGCAATTACACCGAATACACCTACACCCAACACGGAAAGCTCACGGGTGTTTGGTATCCGGATAACAGCAGCCAACGCTTTATCTGGAACGAACGCGGCCAGCTCATTGAGGAAAAACTGGCGAATGGCGGTGTGCGGCGTTATCACTATGACGAGCTGGGGCGGCAGGTGGCTTGCGAGGATGAGCATGGTGCGCTGACCCAGTATCAGTGGGACGCCGTAGGTCGTTTGCTGAAAGTGATTCAGCCTGACGGGGCCGCACGCGAATTCAGCTACAACCCGTACGGAAAAATCACTGCTGAGCTCGACGAGTTGGGCCGCGTCACCCGCTACGAATACGCCGATGGTTTGCACCTGATCAGCCGTCGGATTAATCCGGACGGCACGCAGCTTAAATACCGTTATGACAATGTTCGGCTGTTACTGACCGAGATTGAAAACGAGGTCGGCGAAACCTATCGGCTCGACTATCACGCCAACGGCCTGATCCAGCAGGAAACCGGGTTTGATGGCCGGCGTACTGCCTATGTCTACGACCTCGCCGGGCATCTGCTGGAAAAGACCGAATACGGCGATGACGGCAGTCAGTTGGTTACCGGTTATCAGCGGGACAGCGCCGGTCGTCTGGTACGAAAAACCCTGCCAGACCGCAGCGTTGTCGATTACACCTACGACCGCCTCGGCAACCTTCTCAGCGTCGACGACGGTCATTGGCCGCTGCATTACGAATACGACCTGCAAAACCGCCTCACCGCCGAACACCAGGGCTGGGGCACCTTGCGCTATGGCTACGACGAATGCGGCCAGCTCGAAAAACTACGCCTTCCGGATAACAACCGCCTCACCTTTCACCACGACAAAGGCGGCGACCTCGCCACCGTCGAACTCAACGGCAACCTGCTCACCTCGCACCTGTTCAAATCCGGCCGCGAACATCAGCGCCAGCAAGGCCAACTCCTCAGCCACTACCACTACGACGACCAGGGCCGCCTGCACGCCCACGCGATCACCCAACAGGAACAACGCCACCAGCGCCGCCAATACGACTACGACAAACGCGGCAACCTGACCCGCATCCTCGACACCCGCAAAGGCCAGCACGACTACCACTACGACCCGCTCGACCGCCTGACCCGCGCCGACCACTCGCACGACCTGCAGGAACGCTTCGTCCACGACCCGGCGGGCAACCTGCTGATGCAAGACCGCGTCGGTCCGAGCGTAGTCAAAGGCAATCGCCTGTTGATGCAAGGTGACCGTCATTACGACTACGACGCCTTCGGCAACCTGCTGCGCGAACGCCGGGGCCGGGCGCAGCTGTTGGTTACCGAATACCGCTACGACTGCCAGCACCGACTGATCGCCGTCACCCAACCAGACGGCAAACGGGCCAGCTACCGCTATGACCCGTTTGGACGGCGTATCGCCAAAACCCTCAACGGTCAGACTACCGAGTTCTTCTGGCAAGGCGACACGCTGATCGCCGAACACAGTGCTGATCACCACCAAAGCTATATCTACGAACCCAACAGCTTTCGCCCGTTAGCGCTGCTCACAGGCTACGGCCCGGAAGACGTAAACCCCTTCCACTACCAACTCGACCACCTGGGCACGCCACAAGAACTCACCGCGCCCGATGGCGAAATCGTCTGGTCTGCGCACTACCGCGCCTACGGCCAAATCGCGAAGCTGGACGTCAACACCGTTACCAACCCACTGCGCTTCCAGGGCCAGTACTTCGACCCGGAAAGCGGGCTGCACTACAACCGACATCGCTACTACAATCCGGATATTGGTCGTTATCTGACACCTGATCCGGTGAAACTGGCGGGTGGGCTGAACGGATACCAGTACGTGCCCAACCCTACGGGGTGGGTGGATCCGTTAGGCTTGAATACCTGTCCGGGTGGGGATGGATGTAAGCCGACGCACCGCGCTGAAGATCCCACGAGCAAGGCCAAGGTAAACGAAGGGGACGTAGAGCCACCTAAAGGATCCGATACTAAACTCTCAAGAAATGGGGCATTCAGGAGGGCAAAAAAAATTGCAGGAATTCAAAAAAATCAAATCCCTAAACGTGTGCGTCGAGAAACAATTACGGATCAAGGCCGTTACGTTCAAGGACGGGTATATATTTTTGAGTTAAAGAATCAGATAATCGAGATTCGCGAGCACTCTTTAGGTCATACAAAAGGAAATCATGGTCCACACTTCAACACTGAGATATTCATAAATGAACGTAAAGCGCCTCTAGCCATTGGCGACGACTCGCACACATATTTCAAGAGATAATGAATGAACACGGTATTTATATGTGAGGACGGCATTTATCCTTGGGATCAGGTCATCCACAGTGACGACAAGGACTTCCTGACACTCACCTTACTTAATCACGAAATCAGAGAAGCTTGGCCTTCGTGGTGCAAGCTTGAGTTTTTACTCAAGGAAAAGTGGCCATTCACGGTAAGATGGGGCACGTATGGAATAAAGCCATACAGCAAGACTATGGAATATGTGACTATAAAGGAGTTTTCAAAAAAAGCGGGACCTAACGATACTTTATTGAAAAATAAAGTATCGTCGGTATATTCCTACATAAAGCAATTAAACACGCCCTCTACGGAAACGGACCCATCAACGCTGGGAAGCGCTTGCAACTCAATACGGCTGATGATACAAAACGAAAGAACCGATGAACTCTCGCAAAAATTAAGCGCTCTCGACTACATATCAACCATAGATGATTTCAGACTAATACTATTCGACAGTTCGACTTTATCTATCCGATTCTTCAATGGCGAGACTTACGGGGCTATTCAGTTAATATGTCACTCAAAACATAAAAGCCTCATTCTGTCCAAAGTAAATGAAATAGAAACAAAAGAAATAACAAGAAGCGAAATTTACAATTATATGCAGAGTCCTCCATAACTATAAGACCCATCAAGCAGAAACGCTTCCCCAAGCATTAAACCCGTCAAAAAATATGCTAGAGCAAAAATACAGCTGTGCCACACCATTCATCAAATTCAAAACAACAAAAACACCTATATAAACACGCAGCGCTCTATAACAAAATCAACAACATGAAAAGTCAAAATCTAGAAAACCTAATTCATGAGTACCTAACTCAAGTAAAAAAGGCGACTAATTTACTTGAACAAATATTCGGAACGAAAAACATCCTCCAGCTATGGCGCAGCAAAGAAATCCCGCAACGCGGGAGGATCACTGACAACATCTCCTACGAACTACACGGAATTGGCTGCAGAGTCGATTTTTCCGGAGTATGTATTGATTTCGACTACGGCCCAAATGAAAGAGTGGACGGCTTCGACCCGTGGCGGCTTTACATTTACGCATGCGAAGTACCACACCGGTACAAAAAGTACACCAACCAGAACACTCTCAAACTAGAATTCAATAATTATGTAGCGCAAGGAAAAGCACAAAAAATCACTGACTCCATGTCCAACCTATACTTCCTGAATCCTTGACCCTGCTCACCCCCTGACCAGCTGTCGCCAGGCCAACATTCGAGTTTACCCAGCGTAAAACTCACTCTTTCGCGGTAAACACTCCCCCTCAACTCCACGCCACCACCAACAACCCCGCCCCCAACACCAAACACAGCGGCGAGTAAAAAAACGTATCCAGCCGCGCAAACCGCGACCCGCCGACCTTCTTGAAAAAACCCACCAGCTCTGAATCCCCAATCGCCCGGGCAAACATCACCAGTGCTACTGCACTAATCCCCCACTGCAACGCATGGTTGGACACCGGCTCGAAATACAGCCCGGCCCGCAAACACACCAGCACCGCAATCGCCACCAACCCCACACCCACCAGCAACGTTCCCAGTGCCGATGGCTTGAACGCCGGTCGCGGCCCGCTGGCGAATTCACCCGGCAGCTGCGGAATAGCCGCCGTCACACCCAATTTGCCGCCGGCCGCCCAGTACAAATGCACCAGGCTGATAAAGCCAAAAACCCCGACGATCCATCGCGCGACTAAAAAGCTCATGGCTGGATATCCTTGGAAAAGTCCGAGAGAGGATAGCCCTCTTGAGATTTTTTGCAGGCAATTCGTCGGCGGCTGATGGTAAAGTGCCGCCCCATGAAACTCGCCCGTACCGACCGCTCGCTCATTGCCTGGATGCTCTACTGCTGCGTCCTGTTCAATGTGTTCGCCTGCAGCATCGGCCACGGGCAAATGGTCGGGATGCAGCTCAACGGCATCGGCGGCCAGTTCTGTACGGTGGACCCGCGCACCCAGGCGCCGGCGCCTTACAAGTCCACCGATGAATCCCTGCCCACGCTCTCGAAAGCCTTCGGTTGCCCGCTGTGCTCCACCGGCGGCATGGGCCCGGCGCTCAACTCCAGCCTCAATGTGGTGGTGCTTCCGCAACCCCATGCGCCGCCGCCCGCCATCGTTGCCAGTGCCGACATCCCTGCCCGCTTCAGCTGGCCTGCGGCTAATCCGCGCGCCCCGCCCGCCTTCGCCTGATACCTGCGCTTTTCTGATTGGCCCACGCGGCTGCCTCCCCCGGGAGTGCGGACGGCACTGGGTTGTTTTCAAGCCAAGTTTTTCAGGATTCAACCATGAAACATTTACCCCTTTTGGCGGGCCTGTTCGGCTGCCTGCCTGTCAGCACCTGGGCGATTGAGCTGGCAACGACCACCATTGAAGGCGAGCAAACCGGTGATGCCGGCCTGGCGCTGGATCAGTCCAGTGGCATGGCCTCGCGCCTGGGGCTGAGCGTGCGGGAAACCCCGGCGTCCATCAGCATTGCCAACCGCAATGACATCGAGCGCCGAGGCGCCAAGACCTTCCAGGACGCGGCCAATACCCTGCCCGGGGTCAACGCCAGCGCGCCGCCGGGGTTTGGCGGTTTCATTTCCTATCGAGGGTTTACCAGCAGCCAGATTACCCAGATGTTCAATGGCGTCGCGGTGTCCGGCGGCCTGGCTCGCCCCGTGGATGCGTGGATTTATGACCGGGTCGAACTGGTGGGCGGGCCCTCCTCGCTGATCAACGGCGCCGGCTCCGTCGGTGGTTCGCTGAACTACGTGACCAAGCTGGCCACCCGTGAGGAACAGGCCGCCGAAGGTCAGCTCACCTATGGCAGCTACGACACTGCCGGAATGGCCTTCGGCCTGAACCACGCCCTGACCGAGCCGGGCGCCGAGGTCCAGCATTACGCGCGCCTGGACGTAAGCCGCAACACCAACCACACCTATATCGATCGCCAACAGCGCGATGCCTGGAGCGTGGCGTTTTCCCTGCTGAGTGATTTCACCCCGAACCTGTCCCACACCCTGGCCCTGGAATATCAGGACGAACACGAGGACAGCCCCTACTGGGGCACACCGGTGCTCAACCCGAAGTCGGGCGAGTTGAAGATCGACAAACACAACCGCTTCAACAACTACAACGTGGCCGACGGTCGTTATGAGCAACGCACGATCTGGGTGCGCTCGATCATCGACTACCGGATCAATGACAGCACCACGCTGAAAAATACCCTCTATCACCTCGACAGCCAGCGCGACTATCGCAACCTGGAAACCTACCAGTACAACGCTGATAACAGCGCGGTGAATCGCTCGACGGCCTATCAGGTACGGCACCAGGGTGAGCAGAACGGCAACCAGTTCGAGCTGCGCCATGACGACACGTTCTTCGGCTTGAGTACCACGTGGTCGGGCGGCTTTGAGTACAGGGTCAACAGCACCACCAACAATCCGTTGAATGTGGCAGGCAACAGTACGGTGGACCCGAACAACTATGATCCCGGGCATTTCTATGACATCCCGGGCACCAAGCCCGGTTTCGATCCGGACAAGACCAACGCCGTCACCACCAAGGCATTGTTCCTCGAGAACCGCCTGGGCCTGACTGACAAGCTGTCGTTGCTCACCGGCCTGCGCTACGACGCGATTGACCTGGAAGTCACCAACCACCGGGATATCACCGCCAGCAATCCGCGGCATGTCAAACGCAGTTGGGAGCCGGTGACCGGGCGGATTGGCCTGACGTATCAGTTCATCCCGCAAGCCAATGTCTACGTGCAATACAGCACCGCTGCCGAACAGCCGAGCAGCACCACCCAGGTGTTCGATGTGTCCACCGGCAAGCAATGGGAAGTGGGCAGCAAGTTCGATTACATGGACGGTCGCGGCTCCGCCACGGTGGCCGCCTACCGGATCGAGCGCAAGGACTTCGCCGTCACCGACCCGCTGGACCCGACCAATAGCATTCCGGTGGGCGCGCAGACGTCCAAGGGTATCGAGCTGGCCAGTTCGTTGCGGGTCACGCCCAAGCTATTGCTGGAGGGCAACTACGCCTGGGTCGATGCCGAATACGAGGACTTCAACGAGAAAACCGCCAGCGGTGCTGTGGTGTCGCGCAAGGGCAATACGCCGACCAATGTGCCCAGGCAGGTGGGTAATCTGTGGCTGACCTATGACTTTGCGGAGGATTGGCAGGGAGGTGTGGATGCGCGGTATGTGGCGTCGGTGTATGCCGATAACGCCAACACCCTGACGGTGCCGGCCTATACCTTGCTCGGGACGTTTTTGACTTACAAGGTGGATCAACACACCTCCGTGACGGGCCGGGTGCGTAACCTGACCAATGAGGTGTATGCCGAGTTTGCCCATGTGTCGCCGGCGTATTACCTGGGGTCGCCGAGGACGTTTGAGCTGGCGGTGCAGACGAAGTTCTAAAGCCCAGCAAGTTTCAAGGCAAGAATGAGGTCAGTGTGGGAGCGGGCTTGCTCGCGAAAGCGGTGAGTCAGTCAATACAAATGTTGGCTGAAAAAACGCTTTCGCGAGCAAGCCCGCTCCCACATTTTTGATCGCAATCGGGCTGTTATATCGGTGTTACTTCAGGCTGGCTTCGACCTTCTGCGCCACATCCTCAGTCAGCCACGTCTTCCAGACTTCCGGATGATCCTTGAGGAATGCCTGGGCGACCTCTCGCGGCTGGCTGTGCTTCTCGCTCATTTCGGCCAGCGCCTTGTTCAGCGGCTCGATCGGAAAGTCGACCTTGGCAAAGAACTCGGCGATCTGAGGATGCTCCTTCTGGAACGGCGTGGACACACCGATGCTCAGCTTGGAGGCCAGGGAACGTGTAGGTTTCGGGTCAGGATTGTCTGCATCGGTCAGCGTTTTCCACGCCTCGGCATCAAATGGCGGCTCTTCCAGCTGGATCAGCTTGTAGCGCCCCATCAACGGTGTAGGCGACCAGTAGTAGAACAGCACCGGCTTGCCCCGACGGATCGAGGAAGCAATCTCGGCATCCAGCGCAGCACCCGAACCACTGCGGAAATTCACATAGCTGTCGTCAAGCCCATAGGCCTTGAGCTTTTGCTTGTTGACCACTTCCGAGGTCCAGCCAATCGGGCTGTTGAGGAAACGGCCCTTGCTCGGTGCTTCCGGGTCCTTGAACACGTCCTTGTAGCGCGCCAGATCCTTCACGCTGCGCAGGTCCGGCGCGAGGGGCTTGATGCCTTTGGCCGGGTCGCCCTTGACCACGTACTCGGGCACCCACCAGCCTTCAGTGGCGCCCTTGACGATATCCCCAAGGCCCACCACTTTGCCTTCGGCCTCGGCCTTGACCCACACCGGGCTGCGGCCGGCCCATTCTTCGCCGATCACCTGGATGTCGTTTTTCGCCAGGGCGGTTTCCAGGGTGATGGTGGTGCCGGGCAAGGTGTCGGTGGGCAAGTCATAGCCCTTTTCGACAATCACCCGCAGCACCTCGGTGATCAGGCTGCCGCTTTCCCAGTTCAGGTCGGCAAAATGAATCGGCGCCTGGGCCGCTGATACCGGCAGCGACGCCACCGACAGACTCAGGGTCGTCAGTGAGGCTGCCAACAGTGCTCGAATTCCTTTCATGCTTTGCACCTCATGCCTTACAGCAATCGCGAATGGCTTTGCTGTAACACCGCGAAGCCTCTGAATACTTAAGTCAACTCAACTGTAGTAGAGGTTCCGGGGAACATGGCAGGTTGCCGGTTTTTACGCAGGATTGTTCAGCCGCTGCAACTCGCGGCGCACCATGCTGGCGAATTCGGCGGGCTTGAGTTCATACAGTTGGCCGGCGACCCAGCTCAACCAGGCGCCCTGCAACTCGGCCTTGCGGGCAAACAATTGAGCCGCCGTGGCTTGGGCATCGAGCAGGTGCTGCTCGTGGAACTGTGCCCTACCCTGGCTCATTACTCGCTGGCCTTGAAGGTCACGAGTTCACCCTTGCGCCATTTGGCGGCCTTGCCGGTGACGGCCTTCAGGGTCTTGGTCAGGCCTTCTACCAACTGCTCATTGGCGGCAAACACCAGCATCACGCTGTGGCCTTCCTTGAACACGATGCCCTGGCCTTCGGCCGAGGACACAAAGGCGTAATCGCCCAGGCCATACACCGTCAACTTGATATCGCGAAACTTCAGTTCGAACTTGCCGCCTTCGCGGCTGGGCAATACAGCGGCCCGGAAATGATCACCGACCTTGAGTTCCAGGCGCGGCTTGTCGTCCACCACCAATGCCGCTTCGGTATCGATCTCGGCGATGTAGATACCTTCAGGTGTCTGCTCAGTGACGTAGACGAAACGGGATTGAAACTGCTTGACCAACTTTGCGCGCAAATCACCCAGCACGAATAACGCGTGCATATCCAGATTACTGACTGCCAAGGAAACGCCCCCACATCAAAAGGGTGCTGTCCGCCCAAGCGGGCAGCACAAAAAAACGGCCGGAAACGGCACGATCACACAACAAATCCACTGATAAAAACTGAAGAAGATCACGCTGCCAGGCCATGAGACTAGTACAGGCGTGCCCGACGCACCTTACGCAGGTCGCCAGGCGTTGCAGGAAATCACAGGTTTAACGACCAGAGAATACTGGCCGACCCACTTCAGACAATAACCCTTTAAAAAATGCAGTTTCCGACATCCAACACAGAAACTAATGCTTTGGATGGAACCGGACGCCGGACACTGACGACAATACTAAAACAGCAACACGGGTCAAAACCACTCGAAATACTGCAAGCGGGTACGCAATGTCGATCGACAGGAGCTGATTATGCAACGACCTCAACCGATTGCCACACCTTCGAACACAGGTTCATCTTTTATCGATGACGGGCAATTCTACTCCCTATACACCCACGACAGTTGCCTGCATTCGGCGCTCTATCGGGTAGTCCCCGCCGGGAGAAACTTTTTCCATATCCTTGAAGTGCCCAGTGGGCGGATCAAAGGTTTTCGCAGCGGCCATAGCCAGGCCTGCGAACTGGCCCGACAGCTGGAAGCCATCCTGCAAGCGCCGCACGGCTGAGGCGCGGCTGGCGTTTCGTCATCTGGTTGACTTTACTGCGCCGCCAGCGCGTAACAACTGCCATACTGGTCCGTCCATTGAGATTTGTGCCCTTGCGGTTCAGGTTTCATCAGCGCAATTACCTCCAAGGGAAGGCTATACGTGACGGAATTTGATATTGGCGAATTTTTCATCCATGGCGAAGCCAGGGAAGTAGACGGTGAGTTCCAGGCCGTGATTGTGATGCGAGCCAAGGCTCCCCTGACCACCGTGACGACTCACCAGGTAGAAAAGGACCGCTGGTTCAAAACCGTAGACGCTGCCAACACGGCTGCCAAGGAAGCCGCAAAAGCCCTTAAGGCCGCCGTTGATTCCGGCGCGCTGACCTCCTGATTACCCGGCGCGACAATCCGATCGAACTCTGTCCCGCAACAACCCTCCCATGCATACGATGATCAGCCCGCATGGAGAACGATATGGAAGCGCAGACCTACACCCTCGAAGACCTGTTTGAACAACTTGGAGAAGATTCGTCACCCGAAGGGATTGACGATTTTATCGGCAAACACACCCTGCCCAATGACGTAAAGCTGATTGACGCGGATTTCTGGTCACCGCAACAAGCCCAATTCCTTAAGGATGAACTGCGTGAAGACGCAGTCTGGGCGATCGCGGTCGACGAACTGAACCAGCGCCTGCACCAGCAACCCTGAGCCTTCAATGCAGGCTGTCTGACTGCTCCAGGTGCAACAGCGCCTCCCAGGCAGCCCTGCACTCTTCAGCCTCATCGCGACTGGCGAACGCCGTGCCGCGCTGCTCGCCATTGAGCAACACTACCCAACAGGCCTTTTGCCCCAGCGCACGCAGGGTGGGCGGTACGCCACTGCCAATCATCACAGCCACATCGACTTTGGTTTGCATGGAGCGCCTCCGGAAAATTAGTTAGCTGGCTAACAATGTTCGCCATGCTACGGTTTTCTTCCAGTTGGAAAAAGCTATCCCCGGAATAGCTCCCTTGCATTACCTGCAACAATCGCCCTCGTGGGTCAGCGGCCCTCAGGCCTGTAGCCCAGGCGCAAGCCACCCCAATGCCGGCCATTGACCGTGATCGGCACGGACAAGTCGTGCATCAACTCCCCGGTATCGCGGGTATAGGTCTGCAACAACACCGCCTGCTGGTGGCTGCCGCAGCGGATTCCCGTGCGGTCTTCAAACTTGCGCTTGGTACGATTTTGTACCGCGTCCACTTGGGCATCGCCGGTCAACATTTGGGAAAACACCTTGTTGTGGGTCGGCACATAACCCTGTGGCGTGCAGGCGATGGCGAATACCAGGCCCTCATGCCGGGGCAACAGGGCTTCCTGGATGGCGGGCAGCACCTGGTCGGTGTAGCCGTCAAAACGCGTGTGGTACTTGCTTGGCCGCGTGTTGGGAATGGCGGTATAGCTGCGGTCGAACAGGTCATCGAGGCTGATGCGGTTTTGCAGGACGTCGGCTTCAAACTGCGCGGCAATGCGGCTCGCGCCTTCGCGTGCCAGGTCATAGATGCGCTGGTGGTAGTCGTCCAGGCCGACCTCGGCAAGGCGCTCGCTGATGGTTTCAGCCTGGCCTTCCATTTGTACGGCGGCGGCGGCCAACTGTTGGGTCTGCTGGTCGCTGACGGTCAAATCGCTGCGCATCTGCTCCACTGCATGGAACAAGCTGTCGAGTTGGGCGCGGTTGGTGTCGGTGCCCTGGGCGATTTCATTGACCTGGCCTTCGACATCCGCCGCCAGGCTGGCGATGCTGTCCAGTTGCTCGCCGGCGTGCTCCACCTGCTCTACACCGGATTGCAAATCCGCCGACAATTGCCGGATCTGCTCCACCACCTGGGCGGTACGCTGCTGGATATCCGCCACCATCACCCCGACTTCATCGGTCGCCGTGGCGGTTCGCCCGGCCAGGCCACGCACCTCGTCGGCGACCACCGCAAACCCGCGACCATGCTCACCGGCCCGCGCGGCTTCAATCGCCGCGTTCAAGGCCAGCAGGTTGGTCTGGCTGGCGATCGACTGGATCACCAGGGTGACGCGCTGGATTTCTTCGCTGCGCTGGCTCAAGGCCTCGATCAATTGACGGCTGTCGTTGGCGCGCTGGCTGAGCTGATGCATACGGGTGATGGATTGCGCCAGCACCTCGCGCCCTTCGGTACTGCGCTGATGGGCCTGGCTGGCCGCACCGAGGGCCTGGCGGCTCAGTTGCGAGGTGACCTGCTCGGTGCCGATCATCACTTCGGCACTGCTGACGATCTGCTTCGCCGCGCCCAATTGAGATTGCAGCCTGGCCGCCAGTTGCTTGACCGAATAGGCCACGCCGGCAGCAGACAGTGCGTTATGGCTGGTGGTGTAGGACAGGTCGCGGGTCAGCTCGCCGATTGCATCGGTGGCTTCGGCCGGTGCGGCATTGTGGGTGCGATGTTTCAGGCGGGGCAGCCAGATCAGCAGCAGGGCCACCGGCAGGCACAGGTAAATCGAGAGTTGGGCGAACGCCAGGCCCAACAGCAACAGCACCAGGGCGGTACTTTGCAGGAGCGGCGTCAACCAGCCGGGCAACTGTCGCGCCACCACGGGTGGTGACACTGCTGCGCCCATGAGAGATCCGTCTCCAGCCATGTTCGTTACCCCGCTGCTTGTCGTTATTGTGACTGCATTAGACGCCACTATGTGGCCATTATCCATGGGCCTTTAGTGGGGGGCTTGCAGCAGATCAATAAACGGGGGGAAACGGCTGTTTTCTGCTGGGAACCGGGTAACCCGGCTCCAGCAGTTCACCGCATCAGGCTTGACGCTGGTGCTTGTCGATTTGCTCGTGGCGCTCTTGCGCTTCGATGCAGTACTTGGTGGTCGGGCTGATCAGCAGGCGCTTGAGGCCGATAGGCTCGCCGCTGTCATCGCACCAGCCGAAGGAGTCTTCCTTGATACGGCCCAAGGCCTGCTCAAGTTGCGGCAGCATGCGCTGGTCGCGGTCGATGGCGTTCACCAGCCAGGTGCGCTCTTCTTCGACAGAAGCAGCGTCGGCCGGGTCTGCCGGGGTGTCCAGGCTTTCAATGGCGATGCGGTTCTGCTCGATGCGCTCGTGGTGTTCCACTTTCATGTCCTGCAACAACTTCTCGAAAAAAGCGTGCTGCTCGGCATTCATGTAGTCATCCGCCGGCATGGCCAGCAACTTTTCCTTTGTCATTGATTTCTCTATAAAAAATACGTGCATTAAGGCGAATAAGGGAGCGTTCCGGCCGACCTCTGCAGGTCTCGGAAAGGCGCCGTCCATTTCAAGCGCCACCCGGCACTCAATTTACGAGGGGCGGCAGTCTAAGGCCGACTTGAGGGCTCAGCAACTGAAATGACAGGCATTTTTTCCAAGATAACCCGCAAAGGCACCAGGACGGGCTCGGCGAATGGTCATCGGAGTGCGTTTATAGCAAGAAATTCAGTGTTGTGGAGCTATATAGAAGACAAACGGTTAAATGTGGGAGCGGGCTTGCTCGCGAAGGCAGTGTGTCAGTCACTGAATGTTCAACTGATACACCGTCTTCGCGGGCAAGCCCGCTCCCACATTTTGACCGATGCGGCCTTGAGGACCGTGTCAGCGCTTGAGTTTGCGCTTGTTGCGATACTGGTCGATCACCACCGCCACCACGATGATCAGGCCCTTGATGATGTCCTGGATGTAGGCATCCACGCCGACGAAGGTAAACCCGCTGGCCATCACCCCGAGGATCAGCGCGCCGATCACGGTGCCGGTGATGCGCCCTACTCCGCCCGCCAGGCTGGTGCCGCCGATCACCGCGGCGGCAATCGCGTCCAGCTCATAGGACATGCCCATGCCCGCCTGCCCGGTAGCTGCCCGTGCCGACGCCACTACACCGGCCAGGCCTGCCAGCAGGCCGGCGATGCTGTAGACGATGATCAGGTGGCGCTTGACGTTGATGCCCGAGGTGCGCGCCGCCTGCATGTTGCCGCCGATGGCGTAGGTGTACTTGCCGTACTTGGTGTAGCGCAGGGCGATATGGAAGATCACCGCCACCACCAGGAAGATCACCACCGGCATCGCGCCGTGGCCGATGGCCGTGTAGGAGTCCGAGAGCATGCTCACCGGCTGGCCTTCGGTGTAGTAACGCGCCAGGCCACGGGCCGAGACCATCATGCCGAGGGTCGCAATAAACGGTGGAATCCCGGTGACCGCAATGATACTGCCGTTGATCGCCCCCGCCAGCAGCCCCACGCCCAGGCCCATCGCCACCGGTATCCACACCGGCAGGTCAGTCAATGACGGAAACACCGCACGGGAAAAGTCGGAAGTCTGCGCCAGGCTGGCGGCGATCATCGCCGACAACGCCAGCACCGAGCCCGAGGACAAATCGATACCGGTAGTGATGATCACCTGGGTCACGCCAATCGCCAGCAGGCCGATGATCGAAACTTGCAGGATCATCAATACAAGGCGCTGGGAGTTCATCAGGAAGCTCTGGTCGCGCACGATCCAGCCGAACAACTCAAACACCAGGCCGATGCCAATCAGCACCAGCAGGATGCTCAGCTCGGTGGGCATGCGTCGACGGTGCTTGACCGGCGCCGCAGCGGGCTTCTTTTCCTCGGGTTTGCTTTCCAGTATCGCGTTCATAACCACTCACCTTTTTTATCGCGTTGCGCCGGCCACAACGGGCCGGCGCCGTCTGTTCGTTAGTGGACCGCCGTCATACCGGAAGCCAGTTGCATGACTTTTTCCTGGGTCGCATCCGCGCGGTCCAGGGTGCCCATCAGGTCGCCTTCGTGCATCACCATCACCCGGTCGCTCATGCCCAGCACCTCGGGCAGCTCCGAGGAAATCATGATCACCGCCATGCCTTCGCTGGCCAGGTAGGAAATCAGCCGGTAGATCTCGGCCTTGGCGCCCACGTCGATACCGCGGGTGGGTTCGTCGAGGATCAGCAGCCGTGGGTTGGTCATCAGCCAGCGGGCCAACAGGGCTTTTTGCTGGTTGCCACCGGACAAGGTGTCGATGCACTGCTCCAGCGACGGGGTTTTCACCCGCAGCTTGGTGCACATGTCTTCGCACAGGGCACGCAGGGCTTTTTGCTGGATAAAGCCATTGCCGGAGTAATGCGGCAGCACAGCCATCTCCATGTTTTCCAGCACCGACAGGCAGGGGAACAGGCCGCTGAGCTTGCGGTCTTCGGTCAGCAGCGCGAAGCCCTTCTCGATGGCCATGTGCGGGTCGGTGATGCGCACGGTCTTGCCGTCCAGCTGGATCTCGCCGCCGGAGCTTGGGGTGATGCCGAAAATGGTTTCGGCCACATTGGTCCGCCCGGAGCCCATCAGCCCGGCGATACCGAGAATTTCGCCGGCGTGCAGGTCGAACGACACGCCCTGGAATACCCCATCCAGCCGCAGGTCGCGCACCGACAGCAGCAGATTGCCGATGGGCTTGTCGCGCACTGGGAACAGCTGGCTCAGCTCACGCCCCACCATCATCGAGATCAGGCTGTCGCTGTCCATGCTGTCGGCCCGCTGCAGGCCGATATAGGCGCCATCGCGGAACACCGCCACTTCATCGGCGATGGCGAACACTTCGTTCATTTTATGGGTGATGTAGATGATGCCTTTGCCCTGGGACTTGAGGTCGGCAATGATCGAAAACAGGTGGGCCACTTCCTTGTCGGTAATGGCGGAGGTCGGTTCATCCATGATCAGGATGTCGGAGTCATAGGACACCGCCTTGGCAATCTCGACCATCTGCCGCTCGGCAATGCTCAGGTTACCGACGTGTTCCTCCGGGTCGAGATTGATCCGCAGCCGCGCCAGCAGTTCGGCGGTGCAGCGGTGCATTTCCCGATGGTTGACCATGTGCAGGCCGTTGAGCTGTTCGCGGCCGATCCAGATGTTCTCGGCGATGCTCATGTGCGGCATCAGGTTGAGTTCCTGGTGGATCATCGCGATCCCGGCCTTCTGCGCCGCCAGCGGTGTTTCGAATTTGATCGGCTTGCCACGCAAGCGGATTTCACCGGCGTCGGGCTGATAGATGCCGGCGATGATCTTCATCAGTGTCGACTTGCCCGCACCGTTCTCGCCCATCAGCGCCAGCACCGAGCCGGGGCGCACCCGCAGCTGCACATCGGCCAGGGCCACGACGCCGGGAAAGCCTTTGCTGATGTTGGAGATCTCCAGCAGATAGGGTTCTTCCAGTACCAAGGGCTGGATACCGGGAGGCTGGGAAGCAGTCGCTTGAGCAAACATATCGGGTACTCCGTCAGCAGGGCCGCCGTGGCTGCCCTGCCGGTTTATTGTTGTTATTTAGGGCTACTTGAAGTCTTTGACGTTGTCCGGGGTGATCAGCTTGAACGGGATCACCACGTTCTGCTCGACCGGCTCGTGCCTGGCCATCTTGCGCGCCGCTTCCACCGAACCCACGGCCTGGCCATTGGCGTCCTGGAACGCCGACGCGGCCATGTCGCCCTTGGTAATCGCGTTCAAACCGTCCGGTGTGCCATCCACCCCGGCGATCAACACGGTGCCCGGCTTGGTGCCAGCCGACTTCAACGCCATGGACGCACCGATGGCCATCTCGTCGTTGTTGGCCAGCACCGCGTTGAATTCACGGCCTTGGGTCAGCCAGTCGTTGACCAGGGTCATGCCCTTGTCACGCAGCCAGATGCCGGTCTGTTCCTGCTCGATAGTGATGCCTGGGTATTTGGCCAGGACTTCCTTCACCCCCTTGGTGCGGTTGGTGGTGGAGTTGTTCGCCAGGTCACCCAGCAGGATCACGATCTTGCCCTTGCCGCCGAGCTTTTCGGCGATGTACTGCATTTGCAGGCGGCCCGCCTCGACATCATTGGAGGTCACGGCCACGATGCCTTTGGGCAGATCCGTCTGGTCGGGACGACGGTTGACGTACACCAGCGGAATGCCCGCTGCGAGGGCCGCTTTACTGATATTGGCGGTAGACGCCGTGTCGACCGGGTTGACGATGATGGCGTCGACTTTCTGGCTGATAAAGTTCTCGACCTGGCTCAGTTGCTTGACCACATCGGCGCGGGCGTCTTCGAACTGCAGCTGCACGCCGTCACCCTTGGGGTAGGACTTGGCTTGCTTGTCCATGTCCTCACGCAGGTAAGTCAGGAAGGTGTCATCGAACGCCGACATGCTCACGCCCACCTTGATATCGGCCGCCGTGGCGAAACCACTGGCGAGCATCATGGACAGGGTCAGCGCGGTAAAACGGATCGGGGTCTTCATGAACGGTCTGTCTCCAATTTCTTGTTGGTTTTGTGGACGTTGCGTTTTTCAGAGCGAAGCGGTCGGCAGTCGAACGATCGGCGCCCCCGGAATGCAGCACACCAGGGAACCCTTGCTTTCGACGCACAGGACATTCAGGAGGGAAAAGTAAAACGGCCGGGCGCGGGGCAGACCGCGTGGCTGGAGGGCAGGACGTAAAACTCGCAGTACAGCGTTGAAGATTTTCATCTGACGGTACCTGGTTGTTTTGATCTTGTTTTTGTCGAGTCGCCCGAATCGAGTCCGAACGTACTTTATGCAACCTGGAATGACTTTATTGGAAAATAATTTCCATATCAACCTGTTTTAGAATTTTATTCTATTTTTCATCCATGGGGCTCCATAGCCGCCATTTCCACTACCTGCTGGCGCTCTGAACTCAGGCGCGCGGCATCCAGTACGCGGGTGGTTGCCAGCGCATCCAGGACGTTCACCGGCAACTCGCCGTGGCCTTCCACCGCGCTTTGCAGCTGACTGTAGAACTGATTCCAACGGCCCTTTTCCGACGGCACCCGCTCACGATCCGGCCCCTGCTCGAACCAGCCCCAGCGTCGATGTTCTTCAGCGCCCCAGTGCTCGCCTTCGGTTTTCGGGGTCTTGCCGGCCAGCAGCGCCTCTTCCTGGCCGTCCAGCCCTTCGATGGTGTAGCAACCGGCCGTACCATTCACCCGAAACCGCGGGGCCTGGCTGTTTTGCAGGGCGCTGCCCCACAGGTGTGAAATCACCCCGTTGGCGTGGGTCAGCGATACAAAGAAGCCGTGGTCCAAGCTCCGCTCATCGGCGGTGTAGTGCAACTGCGCGAAGACCCGGTCCACCGGGCCGAACAGTTGCATGGCCTGGTCCACCAGGTGGCTGCCCAGGTCCCGCAGGAAGCCGCCGCCGCTGGCATTGCCCACCGAGCCCGGGTTGTAGCGCTCCACCCGGGATTCAAAGCGGGTGACGGTGCCCAGGGCTCCGGCGTCGATCAGCTTGCGCAGGGTCAGGAAGTCCGAATCCCAGCGCCGGTTCTGGTAGACGCTGAGCAGCACGCCCTGGCGCTCGGCGGCGGTGATCAAGGCCTGGGCCTGTTCGGCATTGCTGGCAAAGGGTTTGTCGCTGACCACCGCCACACCGTGTTCGATGGCCTCCAGCACCAGGGCCGGACGGCCCTTGAGGGTGGTGGAGATCACCAGCACGTCGACACCGGCCTCGGTGATCTGCCCGATACTGTCGAAGGCCTTCACTCCGGGGTGATCCGTCGCCAGTTGCTGGCGACGTTCGGGTGACCGTGTCACCACGCCGACAAAGGTCGCCCCCGACAGGCTGGCTATCAGGGGTGCATGAAATACACGGCCGCCTTTGCCGTATCCAACCAGTCCGATTCGCATGGGTCGATTCCTTGATCATTCCCACGCTCTGCGTGGGAATGTAGCCCGTGACGCTCTGCGTCACATTAAGAGCGGACGCGGAGCGTCCAGCGAGGCGTTCCCACGCAGAGCGTGGGAACGATCTATCTAAGAGCAAAGTTCGCGGGTCACCCGCTCCAGCATCATCCGGTTGGACTCATCCGGCCGGTGTTCCAGCTTGATGCCTTCGCCCTCAAACTCCGGCATCAGCTCATCCATGGAGCGCATGAACCGGTTTTCGCACACCAACGGGTTGTCGGACTGGCCGGTGAATTCGGCGGCCTTGTCGACCATTTGGCCGAGGGGCAGGTGGCGGTACATGTAGGGGTCTAATGCGATGCGCATGTCAGAAGCTCTCCCGAATCTGAGGGTGGAATTCGATCAAATGTGGGAGCTGGCTTGCCTGCGATAGCGGTGTATCAGGCGACAGTGATGTTGAATGTGCCGCCGTCATCGCAGGCAAGCCAGCTCCCACACTGACCGGGGTCCTCCAGTGGAACAGGTGGTTAGCCGTAGAAATGCGGACGGGGTGGCAGGCCCACTTTCACAATCTGCCCACTGTTCTGCGCCTCAATGCACGCATCCGCCGCCACCGCCGCTGCAAAACCATCCCACGCCGACGGCCCCCCCACTTGCCCTGCCCTCACACCGTCGATAAACGCCTGCAGCTCAACGTCATACGCCGCGATGAACCGGTCTTTCCAATCCATCAGGATCGCGTTCGACAGCTTGGCCCCGCTGCGCATCTGCACCTGGGACGGCTCCGGCAATTTCGCAATGCCAGTCTCCCCCACCACTTCGCACTGGATGTCGTAGCCGTACTGGCAGTTCACAAACACTTCCACATCGATGCGCGTGCCCTTGGCGGTTTCCAGCAGCACGATCTGCGGGTCACGCAAGTGCGCCAGCGCCTTGCTCGATTTACGCGGGAACACCACTTGCACCGACACATAGTCATCGGCCAGCAACCAGCGCAACACATCCAGCTCGTGGATCAGCGTGTCGGTGATCGCCATGTCGGTCTTGTAGTTCTCACCCACCCTCGGGTTACGGTGCGCGCAGTGCAGCATCAACGGCTCGCCGATCTGGCCGCTGTCGATCACGGCTTTCAAGGCGCGATAACCCTGGTCATACGGACGCATGAAGCCCACCTGCACCAGCCGCTTGCCGTGGGCCACTTCGGCCTCGACGATCTTGCGGCAGCCTTCGGCAGTCACCGCCAAGGGTTTCTCGCAGAACACGGGTTTGCCGGCCGCAATCGCCGCCAACACAAATTCTTCGTGGCTCGGGCCCCAGGAGGTCACCAGGATCGCCTCGACCTGCGGCGAATTGATCAGCGCGTGGCCGTCCGGGTACACCTCGGCGGTGAGTTTAAGGTCAGCGACGACCTTGGCCGCGTGCTCAAGGTTGATGTCGGTCACGGCCACCACCTGGCTGTTGAGCAAGGTCTGGCTGCAGCGACGAATGTGATCCTGGCCGATGGCGCCAGTACCGATAACACCCAACTTCAAAGACATGAAAACACTCCTCTTGTTATTAGTACTGCCGGGCCTTGGCCAGGCGCTCATTGAGTTGTTTGGCCGCCGCGTCGGTGCGCGCGCTGGTGGACACCTGCGCCACACCGACGCGCCACCACGACAGGTATGTGTGGATCATGGTTTTCGGCAGGACCTTGATATCAATCAGCGTCGACACGGTTTGCGTGCGCGCATCGGCCAGCGCCGCCTGCAACTGCTCCACGGTGTTGACCTTGTAGGTCTTGCAACCATAGGCCGCCGCACTCATGGCGAAGTCCACCGGCACAAAACTGCCGTCGAGCTTGCCGGTCTCGGGGTTGCGGAAGCGGAACTCGGTGCCGAAGCTGTCCATGCCGTGTCCCATCTGCAAATTGTTGATGCAGCCGAAGGTCATGTTGTCCAGCAGCACCACGTTGATCTTGCGCCGCTCCTGGATCGAGGTAGCCAGCTCCGAGTGCAGCATCATGTACGAGCCGTCGCCCACCAGTGCGTACACCTCGCGCTCGGGCTCGGCCAGCTTCACGCCCAATGCGGCGTTGACCTCATAGCCCATGCACGAATAACCGTATTCGACGTGGTAGGTGTTGACGCCCTTGCTGCGCCAGCTGCGCTGCAAGTCACCCGGCAGGCTGCCGGCGGCGGCGACGATGATTGCGTCGTCGGCCAGGGTGTCGTTGAGCACACCGAGTACGCGGCTTTGGGTCAGGCAGGAACCGGTCAGCTCGATAAACTCACGCAGCACCGCCGGGTCCATGTGGTCGTTGATTTCGGGGACGAAGTTTTCAGTCTGGTATTCCGCCTGGTAGATCCGGTCGACCTCGACGTCCAATTGCGCCTTGGCATCCCGTGGCTGATCCCCCCAGCTGGAACGGTAGTCGCCCAAAGCCTCAGCCAAGGCTTCCAGGCCGACCTTGGCATCCGCCAGCAGCTGCACGCCATCAAGCTTCAGTGCGTCACAGGGGCTGATGTTCAGGTTGAGAAACTGCACCTCGGGATGCTTGAACAAGGATTTGGATGAGGTGGTGAAATCGGAATAGCGCGTGCCGATGCCGATAATCAGGTCGGCTTCCGGCGCCAGCAGGTTCGCTGCCAGGCAGCCGGTTTCACCAAGGCCGCCGAGGTTCAGCGGATGGCTGGACACCACCGCGCTCTTGCCCGCCTGGGTTTCCGCGAAAGGAATGTCGAAGCGTTCGGCAAAGGCTTGCAGCGCGGCATTCGCCCCGGAGTATTTGACCCCGCCGCCACACACGATCAGCGGTTTGCGCTTGCCCTTGAACGCCGCCACGGCATCCCCCAGCATCGCTTCGGTCGCCGGGCGACGGTCGATACGGTGCACGCGTTTTTGCAGGAAGTAATCCGGGTAATCCCAAGCTTCGCCCTGTACATCCTGCGGCAGGGCCAGGGTCACGGCGCCGGTTTCCGCCGGGTCGGTGAGCACGCGCATGGCGTGGATCGCCGCCGTCATCAGCTGTTCCGGGCGGTTGATGCGGTCCCAGTATTTGCTGACCGCACGAAAGGCATCGTTGGTGCTGATGCTCAAGTCGTGGAACTGTTCGATTTGTTGCAGTACCGGATCGGGCTGGCGACTGGCGTAGACATCACCGGGCAACAGCAGCAACGGAATCCGGTTGGCGGTCGCGGTCGCCGCGGCGGTCAACATATTCGCCGCACCCGGCCCCACCGAGGAGGAGCACGCGTAGATCTTGCGGCGCAAATGCTGCTTGGCAAAACCAATCGCCGCGTGGGCCATGCCTTGTTCGTTGCGGCCCTGATGCACCACCAGGTCGCCGCTGTCCTGCTCCAGGGCCTGGCCCAGGCCCAGCACATTGCCGTGGCCGAAAATCGTGAAGATGCCCGCGACAAATTTGCTCTGCACACCGTCGACTTCGATGTACTGGTTATCCAGAAACTTCACCAGGGCCTGGGCCATGGTCAATCGGGTTGTGGTCATGAGGTGCCCCTTATCGTTTCTGCAGGTGGGCGATACTCGCCCCCAACGCCTGCTTGATATCTGCCAGGCCGTGCACGCTTTCGGCGAACGGTTCGAACGACAGGTGGCCGCTGTAGCCGGTGCTGAGCAAGGTGTCGATCTGCGCGGCATTGCCCAGGATATCGGCCTCGCCCACCAGCACGCGGTGGCCGTCGCGGATCGAGTTCAGCGGTGCGTCGGCATCTTCCACACCGGAGATGTGCACCAGCCCGGTCAGCTCGGGAAAGAACTCATGTTCGCTGGCCAGGTGGTGGTGGAAGGTGTCGTGCACCACGCGAAACACATCCAGCCCGCCGATGGCCTTGATCGCATCCACTGCCACGCGCTTGCGGCGCAGGGAGCATTCTTCAAACCCCAGGGGTTCGACAAAACCGAGAATCCCGTATTCCCGCAGGATCGGCGCCAGTTCACTCAAGGCGGTGCGCAAACCGGCCGAGCGATGGGCTTCGTTGCGCGAGTCGGCGCGGTCGTTCAACGGGCACATCACCAACGCCTGCGCGCCGCATTCGCGGGCATAGGCCGCCAGCTTGATGGCCTGGGCGCGGCGTTCGTCATTCCACACATCGAAGGGGTACAGCGCGTTGATCGACAGCACCGTGATGCCATGCACCGCGCACAATTCGCGCACGCGGCTGGCAGGGGTGCCGTCTTCAATCTCGATGCCCTTGAGGTCGTTGCGGATCTCGATGGCGTCGCATTTCAGGGTCACCGCCAGCTGGATAAAATCCGCCAGGGAAAGGCTGGGGGCGACCATGCGGTTCAGGGCAAAACGTAGAGGCGACTTCATTATTGTTGTGCTCCACACTCGAAAACGTTACTTGGCAGTTGGCATGCTGAATTCAGGGCCCTTGGCGATGCTGTCGGGCCAGCGTTGCATGACGCTCTTGTAGCGGCTGTAGAAACGAATGCCTTCTTCGCCATAGGCGTGGTGGTCGCCGAACAGCGAGCGCTTCCAGCCACCGAACGAATGCCAGGCCATCGGCACCGGAATCGGCACGTTGATGCCGACCATCCCGACCTTGATGGTGCGGGCAAAGGCACGGGCAATGCCGCCGTCGCTGGTAAAGCACGACACGCCGTTGCCGAACTCATGGGCGTTGATCAAAGCCACGGCGCTGGCAAAATCCGCCACCCGCACGATGCCCAGCACCGGTCCGAAAATCTCTTGCTGGTAGATGCTCATTTCGGTGGTGACGTTATCGAACAAGGTCGCACCGACGAAGAAACCACCCTCCGCGCCCGGCACCTTGAAGCCACGACCGTCGACGATCAGCTTCGCGCCCTGGGCCACGCCCAGGTCGATAAACCCTTCGACCTTGGCCTTGTGTTCGGCGGTAACCAGCGGGCCCATCTCGCTGTCTTTTTGCATACCGTTGCCGACCTTCAACCGGTCGATACGCGGCAGCAGTTTTTCGATCAGCCTGTCGCCGACATCGCCCACCACCACGGCAATCGAGATCGCCATGCAGCGCTCGCCGGCCGAGCCGTAAGCCGCGCCGATCAAGGCGTCAGCCGCCTGATCCAGGTCGGCGTCGGGCATCACGATCATATGGTTCTTCGCCCCGCCCAATGCCTGCACACGCTTGCCGCGCTGGGTGGCCTGCTGGTGGATGTACTCGGCAATCGGGGTGGAACCGACGAACGAAATCGCCTCGATATCCGGGTGCTGCAACAGGCCGTCTACCGCGCTCTTGTCACCCTGCACCACGTTGAACACACCGTCGGGCAGACCGGCTTCGGTCAGCAGGCGGGCCATCAGCAAACTGGCGGACGGGTCGCGCTCCGACGGCTTGAGGATGAAGCAGTTACCGGTGGCCAGCGCCAGCGGGATCATCCACAGCGGCACCATCACCGGGAAGTTGAACGGGGTGATGCCGGCGCACACGCCCAGTGGCTGACGCAGGTTCCAGTTGTCGATGCCGCCGCCGATGTTGTCGCTGAAATCGGTTTTCAACAGGTTTGGCGCACCGCAGGCGAACTCGACGATCTCGATACCACGGGTGACTTCGCCCTTGGCGTCGGAGAACACTTTGCCGTGTTCGCGGCTGATGATTTCAGCCAGCTCATCGTGGTGCTGGTCGAGCAATTCCTTGAATTTGAACAGCACCCGCGAACGGCGCAGGGACGATTGCTCGGACCACGCCGGGAAGGCTTTCAGTGCCGACGCGACGGCTTCATCGACGGTCTTCTGGCTGGCCAGCCCGACGCGGGCCTGGACTTCGCCGGTAGCCGGGTTGAACACATTGCTGAAACGCTCACTGGCGCTGTCGTGCACCTGGCCGTTGATGTAATGGCCGATTACCGGGGCGTTGCTCATTATTGTTCTCCGTCGAAAGTGCTTAAAGATCCAGCAGCCAGCTGTGCTGCGGGTCGTTATGGAAATGCCAGGCGCGCTTGGGGCCGGCCATCACGTTCAGGTAGTAGGACTCGTAGCCATACGGCACGCTGACCGGGTGATACCCCTTGGGCACCACCACCAGGTCGCTGTTTTCCACGGCCATGGCCTGGTCGATGCTGCGGTCGTCGGTGTAGACGCGCTGGAACACGAAGCCCTGGGGCGGGTTGATCTGGTGGTAGTAGGTTTCTTCGAGAAAGCTCTGGTGCGGCAGATCGTCGGTGTCGTGCTTGTGGGGCGGGTAGCTCGACGAGTGACCGGACGGTGTGCGCACTTCCACCACCAGCAGCGAATGGGCAGGCTCGCTGTCGGGCAGGATGTCGCACACGTAGCGGGTATTGGCGCCCTTGCCACGTACGCTGCGCTTGCATTGCTCGGGGCGAATCAGACGGGGTGCCAGACCTGCGTCGGTTGAGCCGGGAGCGGCGCAGACGGCGATTTGCACGTCGCTCAACGCGGTGACCTGAGCGTCGGTGCCCGGTGGCAGGTAGGCGGCGAAGGGAGATTTATCTTCGAAAACCGAGTGGCGATCACCGAGGTTTTCCCAGTTGAAGCCTTCGCCCTGGATAGTCACCCGGCCGCTGAGCAGCACCAGGCACAGTTCCTTGTCGCCGGCGGTGACTGGCAAGGTTTCACCCAGGCTCAGGCGGTAGGCGGCGAAGCCCACGTATTCCAGGCGCCCTTCTTCCAGCGCCACCATGGTTTGCCCGCGCTTGCTGCTTTTGACCAACAGGCTCATTGTCCAGTCCTCTCGCCCAACAGTGCGCGCAGGGTGTCGTAACCCTTCTTCGCATAGATGTAGCTCGGCGCCACGGCAGGATCCTGCTCGGCCTCCACTACCAGCCAACCCTGGTAATTGGCAGCCAGCAGCACGTCCAGCAGCGCGGCGAAGTCGATATCGCCGTCGCCGGGCACGGTGAAGGTGCCGTTGACGATGCAGTCCGGGAAGCTCCACATCTGGTTGCGCGCCAGTTGCACCACCGGCTTGCGCACATCCTTGAAGTGCACGTGGCAGATGCGGGCGATGTGTTTGCGCAGCACCTCGATAGGCTCGCCGCCGCCCATGTAGCAGTGGCCCGAATCAAACAGCAGGCCGACTTCCGGGCCGGTGCGGCGCATCAGTTGGTCGATGTCTTCCGGGGATTCGACGTAGGCGCCCATATGGTGGTGGTACGCCAGGCGCACGCCCTGGGACAGGGTGAAACGCGCCAATTCGGTGAGTTTGTCGGCGTATTCCTGCCAGGCCTGTTCGCTGTGAAAACGCGGGCGTTCGATCAGGCGCACCGGCGAACCCTGGATCGAGTCGGCGACTTCGCCGTACACCAACACGTTGGCGCCGTTTTCACGCAGCAGTTCGACGTGGCTGGCGATGGCTTCGATTTCTTCCGCCACCGAGCGCCGGGCCAGGCGGCTGGAGTACCAGCCGGAGACCAGTGCCAGGTCGTAGGGGCGCAATACATCGCCGACGCCTTTGGCGTCCTTGGGGAATTTGCCGTTGAGTTCAAAGCCTTCGTAGCCGATGTCCTTGCCTTCGCTGAGGGCCGTGCTCAACGGCGTTTCACCGCCCAGGGCCGGCAGGTCGTCGTTGCTCCAGGAGATCGGGTTGATGCCAATTCGGATAGCGGGCATGGCTGCACCTATTATTGTTTTTTCAGAGTTGCCTGAGATCTGCTTTATGTGGGAGCGGGCTTGCTCGCGAAGGCGGTGGTTCAGTTGGTGTATCAGTCGACTGACACTCCGCTTTCGCGAGCAAGCCCGCTCCCACATTTGACCGTGTTTAACTTCGAGAACTGCGCCAAGCATTAATCAATTGCTCAAAGATGCACTGCACCTGCTCAATCAAGGCTTGATCGTCAATCTCCCCCGCCAGCCAGGCTCGGCTCGGTTCCTGGAAGATCGTGCGGCCCACGGCGAACCCGCGGCAGGTCTGGCTTTGGCTGGCTTGCTGGAAGCCATCGGCCAGGCATTCGGCGGAAGCGTTCAGGCCCAGCAGCACCACGCCCCGGCAGTAGGGATCGCGCTCCTGGATAAGCTCGTCGAGCTTTTTCCAGTCTGAGGCCGACTGCGCCTCGATCTTCCACCACGCCGGGTAGATGCCCAGGTTGTACAGGCGCTTGAGGCTGCGATAGAGCACGTCGGGGTAGGTGGACGGGTGATCCTTGGGGGGCACGACTTCCAGCAGCAGTTCATGGCCGCTGACCAGGGACGCCTGATACAGGGCCTTGAGTTGCGCTTCCTGTTCCAGGCGCAGCAATGGCTCGTCATCGGGGTGAAATTGCACCAGGCACTTGATGATCTGTTCCCGGGGCCAGGCAATCAGGTTGCTGCCCACCGAGCGCCCGTGTTCAAAGGCCAGCGGCCGTGAGTTCTGGACTTCCACCGGGCGGGCGATCCACCAGCCGCGACCGCTGGCAGCGTTCAGCGCGTCCTGGCCGAAGCGTTGGTCGGCCAGAATCCCGACGTCAGCCTCAACGCCCTGCTCCGCCAGTTTGCTTTCAACCCGTTCCACGGCCTGGATGAACAGTTGCTTCAGGGCGCTGATGCGCGCCAGGTCCTGGCCGCCCTTTTGTGCCAGTTCCACCAACTGCCAGCGGTGGTCGAAGGCAAATACAAACAGCTGCTTCCAGACCTTGCGCGGCACGCTGACCTGGTGCAGGCGTTGCAGCACTGCGTCCTGGTCCGGGCGGGTAATCGGCACCGGGCTGTTGAACAGGTAATCAAGTTCGGCGCGGGTCGGCATGGCCGGCGCGCAGGCATGGCGCGACACCACCAGGCCGCCGCAGGCATTCGCCAACTGGCTGCAGCGCTCGTCGCTGGCGTCTTCAAGCCAGCCGCTGAGGAAGCCGGACATGAAGGCATCGCCGGCGCCCAGCACGTTGAGTACTTCCACCCGTACCCCGGGGTAAATCGCGCCGTCTTCAAGGCGGGCCGGGATATCGCCGTGGATCACCGTGCAGCCCTGGGGGCCAAGCTTGACCACCAGGGTGGCCGAGGTCAGGCCACGCACCGTGCGCAATGCCGTGAGCAAATCTTCACTGCCACCGGCAATCAGGAATTCTTCTTCGGTGCCGACGATCAGGTCAAAACGCGGGAGGATTTTCTGCACGTGCTGGCTGACATTCTGGTCGGCCACAAACCGGGTTTCGCCATCGGCCTTGCCGGCCAGGCCCCAGAGCACCGGGCGGTAGTCGATGTCGAGCACGCGTTTGACGTTGTGCTTCTCGGCGTAGTCCAGGGCCTGGATGCTGGCCTTGTACACGCCGTCGGTGGAGAAGTGGGTACCGGTGATCAGCAACGCCTTGCTGGAAGCAATGAACGCTTCACTGATGTCTTCGGCGCGCAGGGCCATGTCGGCGCAGTTCTCGCGGTAGAACACCAGCGGGAAGGTTTCGCGGTCCTTGAGGCCCAGCAGCACCAGGGCGGTGAGGCGTTCCGGGTCGACCTTGATGCCGCTGACGTCACAGCCTTCGCGGGCCAGGGACTCCAGCAGGAAACGCCCCATGTGGTCGTCCCCTACCCGGCTCAACATCGCCGACTTGAGCCCCAGCCGCGCAGTGCCGAACGCGATGTTGGCGGAGGAACCGCCGAGGTACTTGGCGAAGCTCGAGACATCCTCCAGCCGTGCACCCACTTGTTGTGCGTAAAGGTCGACGCCCAGGCGTCCCAGGCAAATCAGATCCAATTGACGCCCACTGGCAAAACGAGTCTGGCCCATGCTGGCTCCTGTTATTTTTATCAGCCTGCGTGTGCCGTCGCGGTGGCGGCATACGCTCTTGGTGCAAGCAGACTAGAACGTCTGGTGACACCAATCAATATTTATTCTATAAATATTTTTTGTGGAATATATTTTCCAATACGCCATCATCGGTATGTTCCAGCCGCAGTGCATCGTTTCAGCTGCACCGTGGGGCGGGATGCCGAGGTATTTTTTTGCGCCTACGCTGTAGACTTGCGCACATCGACTTATTGTCAGGGGCGCCTCGACGCGTCCTATAAGAACAAGCCAGAAGGATTCCCTATGTCCCAGAGCGCCCCGGAAGACGCACTCGCCAGCCCGCCGCTGAACGCCGAGCGGTTGTTGCAGCTGATCACCGATGAATACGAGAGCCTGCCGCGCCAGCTCAAGCGCATCGCCAGCTACATGAGCCAGCAGAGCGACCGGATCATGGTCGACCGCATCAGCGACATCGCCCGTGAATGCGAAGTGCACCCGTCGGCCATCGTGCGGTTTTCCCAGCGTTTCGGGTTCAGTGGTTTCAGTGAAATGCAGGCGCTGTTCCGCGAGGCCTACACCCACAAGACCACGCCGGTGCAGAACTACCAGCAACGCATCCGCAGCATGATCGCCAACAAGTCGCAGAAAGCCAGCGGCGGCGACCTGGCGCGTGAGTGCGTGAATGCCACCCTCTCCGGGATCGAGCGCCTGGGGCTGGAACTGGATGACGCAGCCTTCGACAAGGCCGTGGACCTGGTGGTGAATGCCGACAATATCTACGTGGTGGGCGTGCGCCGCTCGTTCGCCGTGGCGGACTACCTGGTGTACAACCTGCAGCACACCAACAAGCGCATCCATCTGGTCTCGGGGTTGGGCGGCAGCTATCGCGAGCAGATGCGCAGTGTGCGGGCCAACGACCTGGTGATTGCCATCAGCTTTACGCCGTACGGCAAGGAAACCCAGCACTGCCTGCGGATTGCCCAGCACCATCAGGCCAAGACCCTGATCATTACCGACAGCAACCTGTCGCCCCTGGCCAAGCGGGCGAGCACGGTATTGCTGGTGAATGAGGGCTCGTCGTTTGCGTTCAGGTCACTGAGTGCGACGCTGTGCCTGTGCCAGGCGTTGTTTATTGCCGTGGCGTATCGGCTGGAATTGAAGGTCGATGAGATTCATGAGCAGGTGGGGTTCGACGACTGACTGCGACCGTTCAGCCACCAAAGATCAAATGTGGGAGCGGGCTTGCTCGCGAATGCGGTCTGTTAGTCAACATCTCCATCGACTGTTCCGCCGCATTCGCGAGCAAGCCCGCTCCCACATTTTTGACCGCGTTCACTCAGGCTTAGCGCAGTGCCCGGCGCAACACCTTGCCCACCGTCGTCTTGGGCAACTCTTCAGTACGAAACTCGACAAACCGCGGCACCTTGTACCCCGTTAAATACTCCCGGCAATGCGCCAGAATCTGCTCCTGGGTCAAGCTTGGGTCCTTGCGCACCACGATGATTTTCACCCGCTCGCCGGTCACCCCATCCTCAACCCCGATCGCCGCCACTTCCGCCACGCCCGGATGCAACGCCACCACGTCTTCGATCTCGTTGGGGTACACGTTAAACCCGGACACCAGGATCATGTCTTTCTTGCGGTCCACCAGGCGGATGAAGCCCTGCTCATTCATCACCCCGATGTCCCCGGTAGACAGCCACCCTTCGGCATCCAGCACCTCGGCGGTTTCCGCCGGGCGTTTCCAGTAACCCTGCATCACCTGCGGGCCGCGTACTTGCAGTTCGCCCTGCTCGCCCAGTTCCGCCAACTCACCGTCCTCACGAATGAACCGCACCCAGGTCGACGGCAACGGTACGCCGATGCTGCCGGTGAATTCCATCTCGCGCATGCGTGAGATGTCGATGGGGCTGATGCTCACCACCGGCGAACATTCAGTGAGGCCGTAGCCTTCGATGATCGGCAAGCCGGTGACTTCCTTCCAGCGCTTGGCCACAGCGGTATGGGTGGCCATGCCGCCGGCGATCACCATGCGCAAATCGGAAAAATCCCGGGCGCAGAACTCCTTGTTTTCCAGCAGGCCGTTGAACAGCGTATTCACCCCGGCAATCCCGTTGAAACGCTCCTTGCGCAGGATCATCTGCACCCGCTTCACATCCCGTGGGTTGGCGATCAGGATGTTGCGCCCGCCCAGGCACATGAACATCAGGCAGTTCACCGTCAGGGAAAAAATGTGGTACAGCGGCAGCAGGGTGACGTTGGTTTCCTGCTGGTTCTGATCGAGCTGATCACCGACCCACGCCTTGGCCTGCAACAGGTTGGCGATGATATTGCGATGGCTGAGCATGACGCCCTTGGCATCGCCGGTAGTGCCGCCGGTGTATTGCAGGAAGGCCAGGTCTTCGCGGTTCATCGGCACGGCGAGATGGGTTTGCCCGCGTCCCTGTTTCAACACCTGGTTGAAACGCACGGCCCCCGGCAGGTTGAAACGCGGCACCTGCTTCTGCACGCTGCGCAGGATGAAGTTCATCGCCGCGCCCTTGAAGGTGCCGAGCAGGTCACCGATGGCCGCGATCACCACACGTTTGACGGTACTGGCGGCCACCACCTTCTCCAGGGTGTGGGCGAAGTTTTCGAAGATCACCAGGGTCTCTGCGCCACTGTCCTTGAGCAAATGCTGCAGCTCCCGGGCGGTGTACAGCGGGTTGACGTTGACCACCACCGCACCCGCGAGGATCGTGCCCAGCAGGCAGATCGGGTACTGCAAGCAGTTGGGCATCATCAGCGCCACCCGGTCGCCCTTCTTCACACCCTGGGCTTGCAGCCACGCAGCAAAGGCGATGCCCTGCACCTCCCAGTCGGCGTAGGTCATTTCGGTGCCGATGCTGACGTAGGCCACGCGGTCGCGGAATTTGTGCAGGTGCTCCAGGAACACCTCGCGCAACGACGGGTAATCCTCGATGCCCGCATCGATGTCTGCCGGTACGCCGGGCAGGTAAGCGTTCAACCAGAGGCGTTCGGTCTGTTCCAGGCTTACAGCGTTCATGGCAGTCTCCTTGTTGTTTTTATGGTGGGAACTACTTTTCGACGATAGCGGTAATGCCCAACCCACCCGCCGCGCAGATCGAAATCAGGCCGCGGCCGCCGCCACGCTGGTGGATCGCCTTGGCCAGTGCCGCGAGTTGCCGGCCACCGGTGGCGGCGAAGGGGTGGCCGCAGCCGAGGGAGCCGCCGTTGACGTTCATCTTGCTGCGGTCGATGCTGCCCAGCGGCGCATCGAGGCCCAGGCGGTCGCGGCAGTAATCCGGGTCTTCCCAGGCCTTGAGGGTGCACAGCACCTGAGCGGCGAAGGCTTCGTGGATCTCGAACAGATCGAAGTCGGCGAACGTCAGGCCCTCGCGCTTGAGCATGCGTGGCACGGCGTAGGCCGGCGCCATCAGCAGGCCTTCGGTGCCGTCGACGAAATTCACCGCAGCAGTTTCACCGGTTCGCAGGTACGCCAATACGGGCAAGCCGCGCTCGGCGGCCCATTCCTCGCTGGCCAGCAGCACCACCGACGCGCCGTCAGTCAGGGGCGTGGAGTTGCCGGCGGTGAGCGTGCCGTTCTGGCGGTCGTAGGCCGGTGACAGGCCGGCAAGTTTCTCCAGGCTGGCGTCGGCCCGCAGGTTGTTGTCCCGGGCCAGGCCGCGATACGGGCTGATCAAATCATCGAAGAAACCCTGCTTGTACGCCGCATCCAGCCGCTGGTGGCTGGTGAGGGTCAACTCGTCCTGGGCCAGGCGCTTGATCTTCCAGCGCTTGGCCATTTCCTCGCAGTGTTCACCCATGGACAAGCCGGTGCGCGGCTCGCCATTGCGCGGCAGCAGCGGCTTGAAGAACATCGACGGGCGCACACCCATCAAGGCCTTCAACCTGGCGCCGGTGCCCTTGGCGCGGTTGGCTGAAAGCAAAGTGCGGCGCAGGGACTCGTTGATGCCGATGGGCGCGTCGGAGGTGGTGTCGGAACCACCGGCAACGCCCACTTCGATCTGCCCAAGGGCGATCTTGTTCGCCACCAGCAACGCCGCTTCCAGGCCGGTGCCGCAGGCTTGTTGCAGGTCGTAGGCCGGGGTTTCGGGAGACAGTGTGGTAGACAGCAGGCTTTCCCGGGCCAGGTTGAAATCCCGGGAGTGCTTGATCACCGCACCCGCGGCAAACTCGCCCAGGCGCAGGCCGTGAAGGTTGTAGCGGTCCACCAGGCCTTGCAGGGCGGCGACCAGCAGATCCTGGTTGCTGTCATGGGCGTACACGGTGTTGGAGCGGGCGAACGGGATACGGTTGCCGCCGATAATCGCCACGCGGCGCGTCGGGGCCGGGTTGAAACTGTAGTCACTCATCGATCGGTCTCATTCCAGATAAACAGCCCACGCATATGGGGTTTGTCGCCGGCGAAATTACGCACTTCAAACTCACGGCGCGGGCCGGTTGGCGGAACGTTCCACAGCGCCACCTGGCCGGGCAGGAAGATCGGCAGCTTGAAGTCGCAATGGGCCTCGGCCTGGTCCAGTCCGCCGGGCGGTTGCTGGGCGGCCAGGGCGCGGCCAAGGGTCCACATGCCGTGGGCGATGGCCCGGCGAAAGCCGAAGAGTTTGGCGCCAATCACCGAGGTGTGAATCGGATTGAAATCCCCCGAGACCCTGGCGAAACGCCGCCCCAGATCCGCCGGCAGCACCCAGCGTTGAGTGCGCAGCAAACCTTCTTCCTGCAAGGGCAACGCGTCGTCCCACGGCTCGCCAACCGGCGCGTTTACGTCACGGCGCAGGTACAGGCTGTCGCTCTCCCATATCAGGGCGCCCGCGCTGTAGGCACGGGTGGCGATGCTCAGGGCCTGGCCCTTGGGATGGGCGACCCAGCGTTCGCAATACACCTCCAGGCGCAAGGCCTGGCCCGCCTCCAGCCGTCGATGCTGGCGGATGCGATTGGCCAAATGCACCATGCCGCTGGCCGGGTACGGGAAACTCGGGCGGGTCAGCAACATCAGGTGCAAGGGGAACGCCAGCACATGGGGATAGGACAGCGGCACGCCTTGCTCACGGCGGAAACCACAGGCCCGACCGTAAGCCGCGATCCCTTGGGCAGACAGCTCGACGGCCGAACGCACCAGGCGTTCTTTCGGCAACGTCGGCTCGCCTTCCAGCTTCGGTTTGCGCAGCCCCAATACCCCGTCCAGCAACAGCCGCGAGCGCGAGGGCGGCGGGTCAATAATCTGCGTCACATAGTCCATGCTCAGGCTCCCAACAGGCTTTGGCCGCAGACCCGCACCACCTGGCCATTGACCCCGCCGGATGCCGGATGCGCCAGCCAGGCGATGGTTTCTGCCACGTCGATGGGTTGCCCGCCCTGGGACATCGAGTTCATCCGCCGCCCCGCTTCGCGAATCATCAGCGGGATCTTCGCGGTCATCTGGGTTTCGATAAAGCCCGGTGCCACGGCATTCACCGTCACTTGCTGCGCCGCCGCCTGCGGGGCCAGGCCTTGTACCAGGCCAATCACCCCGGCCTTGGAGGTGGCGTAGTTGCTTTGCCCGAGGTTGCCGGCGATACCGGAAATCGATGAGACACACACGATCCGCCCGCCCGGATTCAGGCCCTGGCTTTCCAGCAGCGCTGTGCTCAGGTGCAACGGTGCTTCCAGGTTGACCGCCAGTACGCTGCGCCACGCGGTCTCAGTCATCTTGGCGATGGTCTTGTCGCGGGTAATCCCGGCGTTGTGCACCACCACGTCGAATGCACCGTGTTGGCTGACATGGGCGTGCAACTGCTGCGCGGCATCGGTGGCGGTGATGTCCAGCGCCAGTGCGGTGCCTGCGACACTGCCGGCCGCCTGTCGCAGCGAATCCTGGGCCTGGGGCACATCCACGCAGACCACATGGGCTCCATCGCGGGCCAGCACCTGGGCGATTGCCAGGCCGATGCCACGGGAGGCGCCGGTGACCAGGGCACGGCGGCCGCCGAGGGGTTTGTCCCAGTTGATTTCGGTTGGGCTATCGACGGTTTTTTCGAGGCGCACCACCTGCCCCGAGACATAGGCCGAGCGCCGCGACAGGAAGAACCGCAGGCTGCTTTCCAGCCCGTCCTCGGCACCCGGTGCGACGTAGATCAACTGCACCGTGATCGCCCGGCGCAACTCCTTGGCCAACGAACGCACCAGGCCCTCAAGGGCACGCTGGGCAATGGCCTGGGGCAGGTCCTTGCACAACTCCGGCGCGGTGCCGAGCACCACCACCCGGGCGTGCTGCCCAAGGCGCCTGGCGTTGGCGTGGAAGAATTCGTAGAGCTCGTCCAACTGCTTGAGGTCGGCGATGTCGCTGGCGTCGAACACCGCGCCCTGGACCTTGACCGTGGAGGGCGCTTTGAGGGTCGCAGCGGTGGCGGTCACTGTGTCGGTGGCGGTGAAGATGCGCTGGATTTGCGCCCCCAGGCGCCCTACCCCCGCGACGATTACCGGGTTGGCCAGGCCTTGCTGGCCGCTGCGGTGACGTTGCAATGCCAGGGGTTGGGGCAGCCCGGCAGTGCGGGCCAGCCAGGCTCCCCAGGGGGAATTGACGAAAGAAAGGTAGCTGTCACTCATGGATAAACTCACTCACAAACACGGTGTTGCCATGGAAACCCGATCCCCTGTGGGAGCTGGCTTGCCTGCGATGGGATCACCTCGGTGTAACGGATACACCGCGGCGTCTGCATCGCAGGCAAGCCAGCTCCCACATTGACCGTGTTCCTTCCAGTTCCAATCAGTTGACCGGCGCGTTTTCGCTTTGATTGGCGCGGCGTCTTGCGCTCGGTTTGGCGGCCTGTTCCAACGCCTGCTGGCGCTGTTGCAAGGCTTCCAGCAAACCGAAGTCCTGCGGGAAGTCGTCCACCTGGATCGCGTGATCGCCATATTCCACATAGCGCGCGAGCAAGCTGTCGTCTTCCTCGCTGATCAGGTCCAGCGCCCGCGCCTTGACTCGCCACGGAGTAAACGCCGCACTGGAAATCGGCATTGGCTCGATCAGGCCTTGCTTGATCGCCCCCTTGAGCCGCGCCTCGATCAGCTCCACTTGCGGCAACAGGCGCAAGGCCAGCTCGCCGTAAGCCAGCTTGTCGATTTCCGGCCGAGGAATGTAGGAATTGCCCAGCAAGCGGTCGCGGGTTTCCCCCGGCACCTGCACCAGTTCCGCCACTTGCGCCAACAGGCGATCCGACGGTTTGCGCTGTGGAATACCGAACGGGAACGTCAAGCCACGCACCACCGCCGCCGCCGCTTTCGACGGGTAGTTGTCGAGCACTTCGGCCAGGGCTTCATGGGCGCGCAGCAACGCGTCCTGGGCCGCCCAATGCACCAGCGGCAAATCTGCCTGTGGCCGGCCATCATCCTCAAAACGCTTGAGCACGCAGGACAGGATGTACAGCTGGGACAGAATGTCTCCCAGCCGCCCGGTGATGCTTTCCTTGCGCTTGAGGGCACCGCCCAGCACGCCCATGGAAATGTCCGAGATCAACGCCAACACCACCGACAGCCGATTGGCCTGGCGGTAGTAGGACGCCAACGCCGGATCGGTCTTGCCCGGCACGGAAATCAGCCGTCCGCCCGTCAGCGAATACACTGCGGCACGCACGGTATTGGCCAGCACGAAGCTCAGGTGACCGAACATCGCGCTGTCGAAGTCCACCAGGGCCTTGCGCCGGTCCGTATTGCGCGCCGCTTCCATCTCGCGGAACACATACGGATGACAGCGGATCAGGCCCTGGCCGTAGATGATCAGGCAGCGAGTCATGATGTTCGCGCCTTCCACCGTGATGGCGATGGGGCTTTGCTGGTAGGCCCGGGCGAGGAAGTTGTTGGGCCCCATGCAGATGCCCTTGCCGGCCACGATGTCCATGCCGTCGTTGACGATGATCCGCGCCCGCTCGGTAACGTGGTATTTGGCGATGGCCGAGATCACCGAGGGTTTTTCACCGGCATCCAGTGACGCTACCGAGACTTTGCGCACCGCGTCGCAGGCATACAGATGCCCGGCCATGCGCGCCAGGGGCGCCTGCACGCCTTCGAACTTGCCGATGGGCAGGCCGAATTGCTTGCGCATCGCCGCATAAGCGGTGGTGCCGCGCACAGCCACCTTGCCCAGGCCGACGTTGGCCGACGGCAGGGAAATCGCCCGGCCAGCCGCCAGGCATTCCATCAGCATGCGCCAGCCGTTGCCGACTTGCTCGCGGCCGCCGATCACCCATTCCAGCGGGATAAACACATCCTTGCCGGTGGTCGGACCATTCTGGAATACGGCATTGAGTGGCCAGTGACGCCGGCCGCTGTTCACCCCCGGATGGGTGGTGGGGATCAACGCGCAGGTGATGCCCAGGGAACCCGGCTGGCCGAGCAGACCGTCCGGGTCTTCGGCGCGGAAGGCCAGGCCGAGCACCGTGGCGATTGGGCCGAGGGTGATGTAGCGCTTGTCCCAGGTCACACGGAAACCCAGTACTTCCTCGCCTTCGTGCATGCCCTTGCAGACGATGCCCAGGTCTGGAATCGCGCCGGCGTCGGAGCCGGCATACGGGCTGGTCAGGGCGAAGCACGGGATGTCTTCGCCACGGGCCAGGCGTGGCAGGTAGTAGTTGCGCTGGGCGTCGGTGCCGTAGTGCAGCAGCAGTTCGGCCGGGCCCAGGGAGTTGGGTACCATCACTGAAATCGCCGCCGCCGAGCAGCGGGTAGAGAGCTTCATCACCACTTGCGAATGCGCATAGTGGGAGAAGCCTTTGCCGCCGTATTGCTTGGGAATGATCATGCCGAGGAAACCGGCATCCTTGGTGTACTGCCACCCTTCGGGGGACATGTCCTGCCAGACCTGGGTGGTTTCCCAGTCGTTGGACATGTCGCACAGGGTCTCGACTTCGTTGTCGAGGAAGGCCTGTTCTTCAGCGCTGAGGCTGGCGGGTGCGGCTTGCAGCAGGCGTTCCCAGCGGGGTTTGCCGCTGAACAGCTCGGCGTCCCACCACACGGTGCCGGACTCGATGGCAGCACGCTCGGTGTCGGACATCGCCGGCATGATGCCGCGAAAAAGGCCCAGGGCCTTGCTGGTCAACAGCGCGCGGCGCAGGGGCTTGATTGTCAGCAGCAACGCGGGCAACACCACCAGCACCGCCACCACACTGGCGCCGAAACCGGCGACTGCGTTGAACAGGTAACCGACCGCCAGCCAGGCCAGGCCGGCACCCAGCCAGAGGGTGGCAACGGCTTGTCGATACGCCAGGGCAATCGCTGCTGCGAGTCCCGCCAATAACCAGATAACCATGGGGATACCTCTACTCAATTCAGGGTACGGCCAACGCCCGAGCAGATCGGAATGACCTGTGACGTAAAGCCACACTACAAACTTGAAAAGATAAATTCAAATTTTGTTTTGAAATTTTTATTTAATGCTTGGGCGAAAAAAAAGCGGGCTGAATGGGTCAGCCGGGTGGGTTAGTGGAAAAAGGGATCGGAACGGGTCGCGTGGGCGACCCGTCGATGCAACACCAGTATCAGGCCGGCCAGAAAGATGCGCTGACTGCCGACCACTCTTGGCGTTGCCGCAGCGGATCAGAACTCGTAGGTCATGCCCAGGCTAACCACGTCGCCATAAGCATCGGCCTTGCCATCCAGGGTTGCACCGCCCAGGCGGTCCTGGTTGTGGGTTTGCAGCTTGGCCTTTTCAACAAACTGGTGAGAGTAGGAACCGTCGATACCCAAGCCCGGAATCGCCCGAATCTTGTAACCAAAACCCAGGGACGTGAAGATCCGGTCGCCATCCGGAATACGCGGGTCCCGGGTGGAGTTACGAGTCGGCGTCTGGTCGGTGGCCACACCGGCACGCAGGGTGAAATCGTCGGTCAACTTGTAGTCGCCGCCGAGGGAGACCATCCACGCGTCCTTGTAGTTGTAAGGAATCGAAACGATTGTCGAGCCCTCGGACTTCAACGTCAGGTCCTTGAACGAAGACCATTGGGTCCAGGTAACACTGGCACCGAGGGTCAGGCGATCATTGAACTGGTGTACCCAGTCAAACGACGCATTGGCAGGAATGTCCAGCTGGGTACTGGCGTTGGCGCCGTCGGAATTGAGGCTCAGGCCAGGATACAAAAGGCCTGGTAGACCGGAGTCAATCAGCGCCTTGGATCCCGGGTCTGAATAGATGCTGTATTTACCTTCGAGCTTGTTCTTGATCTTGGCGTGATAGTTCAAGCCAAGGGTATCTTGCGGCGTGGGCTTCCAGGCCAGGCCGGCAAACCATCCAACCGAAGTATTGTCCACTTTGACTCGCATCAACGAATGCCCCACCCCCGAAGGAAACGGAACACCAATGTCCGGAACGCTGCCTGCAGCGGCATACAGGTCGATGTTCTGGCTGACGAAACCTTTGGTGTGCTGAACGATGGCACCACCACCGATGGAGAACTGATCGTTGACCTTGAACGAAAGCGAGCCGGTCACGCCAACGGTTTCGATGCGTGTATCAACGGCAAAATCCCGGCCGATCCAATCATCATCCCAAGTGGTGCGTGCGCCCATCGGGACGACCTGGCTGAGACCAAACGCGAAGCGATCGCCGATAGGCATCACCATGAAGCCAGTGGGCAGCCATGCAGTGAAACCACCTTGGCCACCATCGCCTGTGCGGGGAACGGAGGTCGTATTACCGTCTGGATCAAACGTCGTTACGGAGGGGTCTTTCCCCATGTAATCTTTCGCGGTCCCTTTATATTTGATGTTGATGCGCGCGTAGTCGATGTTGAACTGCGCGATATTGTGATCAATGAACGCCATGGCCGCAGGGTTGTTATACGCCGCTGACGGATCGTCCTTGAACATCGAACCACCGCCGAACGCACGCCCCCAACCTTCGGCCCCAAACGTTGGCGTGGCAAAGCCACCAGCTTGGGCGGATCCGGCACCCATCAATCCCCCCAGTATTGCCAACCCCAATAATGTGCGAGCGTGTTGTTTTTTATTATTCATTTACCACTCCTTATTATTTTTAGCCCCGGCATAACCGGCTTGCCCTTTAAAGCAAGTTCTCGTCCGCGCGTGGTTCAGACCAGTTTTGAACGACAGGCGCCTTATTCAGGCGCCTGCCTTTTTGCGGGTGATCAGCCCGGTGTTCCGGTAACTCTTATGGCGTAATGGTCAGTGCAGGAGTTGGTGTCACCAACAGATTGGTCACAGTGCAATTAGGCGCCAGAGCCTGGTTGGTTGCAGTCAAGGCAGTACCCGTCCAACCGACCTGAATAGTGCTAGGCCCGCAGTCGGTGTCGATCGCAGAGTCGATGGTATAACCCACGCTTTGCACATTACCGGCAGAAGTACTGGTGGCAGTTAACAGCCAGCCGCCTGCAGGGAATTTCATTTTCGGCAGGCTGCACAGTGGGCTCGAACCCGAAACAGTTGCGTTAGTAATCGAGGCTGTACCGTTGGCATTTACCTTCCCGGCGAAGTTAATAGTGCAAGTAACCGGCGCCTGTAGCGAAGAAGGAGACTTAACCGTGATGGTACCGCCAGGGGTGGTGAAGTTTGTATTTACCGGGCCAATAGTCGCCGCGGTGGCCATCGAAGCAGCGCCGAAGCACAGAGCAAACGAAGTTACACAAACGAGGGTTTTAAGGCTTTTCATTGTTTTTTCCTCACATGTTATGGCGAATCATTTCGCCGGGGTAATGGCCATGATCGAGAGGTCACGGTGAAACAAGCAGAACTTCCCTTTCCAGCCAAATCTCAATTCAATTACCGCTGTAACATCCCACTGTTACTCAACAACTTTGAAACTCGGCGGCATCTTGATCGACACCGTCTTGATCTTGCAGTCTTCGCCGATAGGCACATTCGACGCTTCCAGCTTGCCGGTGGCGTTATCCCAGGTTCCATCGGCAGTAGAAGGCCCGCACTTGCCGCCCAAACCAAAGGCATGCACATCCACGGCGATCTTCGACATCGAGCCGCTCCTGGTATCTTTAGCCACCAATACCCACGGCAAGTTGATGGCTTCGACCCGGCTGCACTTGAGCCCGCCGTCGAATTCAACTTTGTCGACATTCACCGACGAGCCATCCGCCGCCACTTTGCCGGCGACCTTGATGGTGCAATCCGCGCTGATCAACGCGCCTTTGGAAAAGCTGATGGGGCCCTGGGCAGTAAACGCGCTGCCGGCGGGTTCGATACGGGCGGCCTGGGCCTGGTGGTAAACGATCAGGCCCAGGGCAGCCAATACAATGTGCGTGGTGAACTTGGCAGGGGTTTGCATGGTGTACGTCCTTCCCTTAATTTTATTTTTGTTCGGGTCAAACAACTGTCTTGCAACTAAGCCGTACTCGAAACCGGTAAAGCCTGGGCGATGAAAACCTGCGCGATGCACAGATCCCGAGTACGCCCTACAACTGACTGCTTTCGTTAGAAGGGTCTGGTGGTGTTGCTGTACTTCTCCAGGTACTTCAAACGCTGTGAAGGTTGAAGATTGGTCAGGGTAATATCCCCGGCGTAATGATTAAGTACCCGGTGATCCATGCGTCGTCGCCACAAGTACGGCACATACGCCCAGACAATCATGCTGGCATAACCGTATGGGAGTTGCGGCGATTCATCAAAATGACGCAGTGACTGATAACTTCTGGTTGGGTTGGCGTGATGGTCGGAGTGCCGCTGCAGTTGGAACAGAAAGATATTGGTGACAATCCGATTACTGTTCCAGGAATGCCGTGGCGAGCAACGCTCATAACGACCGTTGGGCAACTTCTGGCGTTTCAGGCCGTAGTGCTCGACATAGTTCACCACTTCCAGCAGCGAGAAACCGTAGATGCCCTGGATGATCAGGAATGGAATCACTGCCGCGCCCAGCCAGGCAATCATCGCGCCCCACAACACCACGCTGTACATCCAGGCGCTGAGTACGGCGTTCTTCCAGTGCCAGGCCGGCAGGCCGAGTTTGCGCAGGCGTTCACGTTCCAGGTTCCACGCCGAGCGGGCGCTGAACCATACCGAGCGCGGCAGGAAGGCCCAGAAGCTCTCCCCCAACCGCGAACTGGCCGGGTCCTCCGGGGTGGCGACGCGCACGTGGTGGCCACGGTTGTGTTCGGTGTAGAAGTGCCCGTAGAAGGTCGGCGCCAGGGTGATCTTGGCCAGCACGACTTCCAGCAGGCGCGGCTTGTGCCCCAGCTCATGGGCGGTGTTGATGGCGATGCCGGTGGCGGCGCCAGTGGACATTGCCATGCCCAGGTAGGTGAACCAGCTCACCTCGCCATGCAGCTCGGTGCGCGCGGTGATGAACGCGGCGGTTTTCGCCAGCCAGCTCGACGGGTCCAGGGTGGCGGTGGCATGCAACAGGCCGCCATTGATAATCCAGTCGATACCGCCTGCGGCCAGCCACCCGGTGACCACCAGGGATGAGATGACAAACAGCACGCCGGTGTAGACGATCCAGCGGTAGTAGCTTTGGGATTCGAGGTTGCTGACGGCGGACTCGGGCGGGTTGCTGACGTCTTCACCCAGCAGGCCGTCGATCAGCGGGATCAGGCCGAAGATCACCAGCACACCGACCCACCACAGTTGTTGCACGCCGGTAGTGATGGCCAGGGCGCCAGAGAGAATTGGGGTTGCCAGGGGCATGATGCCGAGCCACCACAGGTGGCGCTTGCCGTCGGTCCAGACGTTCGGGGCAGCCAGGGTCTGATTCATGGCAGCCTCCGCACGAGGCAGGTAGGCAGGGAGCAAAAATCAACACTGGACAGGTACACGGAGCGGTGACTGCCCCGAGAATTCAACCATGCGATAAAAGGCGTTTTTTTCATTATTTTATTCGCTCTTAGGCATTTCAAAAATTGTTTCAAATTAGACATTGAAATAATTTTTTTAAATAAATAGCGCGGAATCGTTAGGTCGTCAACTAGTTTCTTGAACCCTTTTGAACGTGACCGGGCAGTCTCTTTTTCAGCCGTTTGGTCAGGTGTCTAGGGCAAGCATTGACGAGTTCGAACCGCGAGTTCAGTCGCACAATTATTTACTCGCCAACGCAAACGGCGGGTGCAACACCGTGGCGCTTTCCGGCGGCCGGACGCGCTTGGCTATCTGCTCGACCACCGCCGCGACACGCTCGGTGGCCGTGATCGGCAACATATGCCCGCGCCCTTCCACCAGCTGCAGCTTCAGGCCCGGCACCAGGCTGGCCAGGGCCTGCCCGTGTTTGCGGAAATCCAGCACCTTGTCCTGCGCGCCATAAATCAGCCCGATCGGCAACGTCAGCTGCGGGTAGCGCTTGACCATGTCCGGCAGGAAATCGTTGACCAGGTTGATCTCGGTGGAGGCGGCATAGAAGTTCTCCGGCCGCATGCCCAACAAGCCGCCGCCACGGGTGGCGAAGTCTTCCGGGGCCGGGTCGGGGGCAAACACGCCCTTGACCACCGAGCCTTTGGTCAGCAATCCGATCGGCATGGTCAGGGTGTGCGACATAAAGCGTCGCAGCCATCCCGGGCGTATCGCCAACGACATAAACACCAGCGGCAGCAGGCGCTGGGGATGGGTCAGGGGCGCCACCAGGATCAATCCGGACACCGCGTGGGGATGGTCCAGGGCCAGGGCCAGGGAAATCGCCCCGCCGAGGGAATGCCCCAGCACCAGCGGCTTATCCAGGTCCAGCGTCTGGATAAAGCTGGCGACTTGCCGGGCCTGGCCAGGCAGGTCCGCGGCCGTGCCGGAATGCCGGGTGGAATAACCCGACCCCGGACGATCCACGGTGATCACTCGAAAGTGCTCACGCAATTGGGCAGACAAGGCGTACGTCAAGTTGCGACTGCTGCCCATCAGCCCGTGGATCATCACCAGCGGTGGGCCCTTGCCCTCGTCTACATAATGAAAGCGCTCGCCGTTGATCTCCAGAAAGCGCCCGTTGATCGGAACAGCAGCCTCTATTCGCCGTGTCATCCGGGCACTGAAGGCCCACAACACTACGCTTAACCCTACACACACACCCGCAGCGACAACCCACTCGACAGCCATAGCTCGGTCCTCTGCATCCCTGCGTTGCTGGCGGCCCGACCGGTATTGGTCAAGGCCTCAGCCATCGTCCACCCTGGACCTTAACTGTGTGCGTACAAGCTCTCGTCCGTCGGATAAGTCGCACATGAGGAACTGGGTCGTAGCCTAGACGATATTTTCAGGTAGATTATTTAAAATCTTTTTTAAAATAAATAATTCAATTTTCCTTTGCAATGGTGTTCTATCTAAAAAGCCAAAACAAAAACAAGGAGCACATCCGATGTCGACACCCGTAAGGCGCCACCGGCCCACGAGGGACAGCCTATGAATGCCCATGACACCATCGACATCGCCATCATCGGTTCCGGATTTGCCGGGCTGTGCATGGCGATCAAACTCAAGGAAGCCGGGTTCCACGACTTCTTTATTGCCGAACAGGCCGATGCTCTCGGCGGCACCTGGCGGGACAACCACTACCCCGGTTGCGCCTGCGACGTGCAATCCCATGTCTATTCGTTTTCCTTTGCGCCCAACCCGGACTGGACCCGGCAATTTGCGCCACAGGCGGAGATTCGCGCCTACCTGGAGCAGTGCGCCCGGCGCTTCGAACTGGCGCCGTTCCTGCGCTTTGGCATGGGCCTGGAGAAGGCGGTATTTGATGAGGCGCAACAGCGCTGGAGCCTGAGCTTCAGCAATGGCCGCCAGGTCAGTGCGCGGGTGCTGGTGTCGGGAATGGGCGGCCTGTCGCGCCCGGCACTGCCGGATATTCCGGGCCTGGACAGCTTCAAGGGCAAGCGCTTCCACTCCCAGCAGTGGGACCACGAGTATTCATTGAAGGGCAAGCGCGTGGCGGTGATCGGCACCGGCGCCAGTGCCATTCAGTTCGTGCCGCAGATTGCGCCGCAGGTGGCCCACCTGGACCTGTTCCAGCGCACCCCGCCGTGGATCATGCCCAAGCCCGACCGGCCGATTTCACGCTTCGAGCGCTGGGCCTTCAAGCACCTGCCGTTCACCCAGCGCCTGGTACGCGGCGCGTTCTATTGGGCACTGGAAGGTCGCGTGGTGGGCTTTGCCCTGCACCCGCGCCTGATGAAAATGGTGCAGAAAATCGCCGTGCGCCACCTGCACAAACAAGTGGCCCGCCCTTCCCTGCGCAAGACCCTGACGCCGGACTACACCATCGGCTGCAAGCGCGTGCTGATCTCCAACGACTACTACCCGGCCCTGTCCCGCAGCAATGTGCAGGTGGTAACCGACAACGTGCTGCGCATCGAGGCGGACGGGGTGATCACCGCCGACGGCATCAAGCACCCGGCTGACTGCCTCATCTTCGGCACCGGCTTCCAGGCCACCGATCCGCTGCCCCGCAACTGCATCATCGGGCGCCACGGCATCGACCTGATGGACACCTGGCAAGACGGCGCCCACGCCTACCTGGGCACCACGGTGCCGGGTTATCCGAACCTGTTCCTGATCGTCGGCCCCAACACCGGGCTGGGGCATAACTCGATGATTCTGATGATCGAGGCCCAGGTCACCTACATCCTCGATGCCCTGCAGCAAATGCAGCGTCATCGCATCGCCACGGTGGACGTCAAGCCAACGGTGGAACTGGCCTACAACGCCAGGCTGCAGGAAAAACTCAACGGCACCATCTGGTCCACCGGCGGCTGCAAGAGCTGGTACCTCGACCCTCGCACCGGCAAGAACACCACGCTGTGGCCCGGCTCCACCTGGCGTTTCAAGCAGGTCACCCGGCATTTTGCCCTCAAGGACTACGTCGCCAGCCTGGTGCCGATACCGTCCACCGCGCGCCCGGCCGCAACGCCCCACACCACCGCAGAAGGGAGCCTGTCATGAAGTCATTCAACGGCCGCGTGGCGGCCATTACCGGCGCCGCTTCCGGCATGGGCCGCGCGTTGGCCCTGGCGTTGGCGCGTGAAGGCTGCCACCTGGCGCTGGCGGATAAAAACAGCCAGGGCCTGGAGCAGACTGTCGCACTGATCAAGGCCCAGGTGCTTGCACCGGTGCTGGTCACCTCGCAGGTGCTGGACGTTTCCGAGCGCCAGGCCGTGGAAGACTGGGCCGCCCGATGCGCCGCCGAACATGGCCAGATCAACCTGATCTTCAACAACGCCGGCGTCGCGCTGTCGAGCACCGTCGAAGGCGTGGACTACACCGACCTGGAATGGATCGTCGGGATCAACTTCTGGGGCGTGGTGTACGGCACCAAGGCCTTTTTGCCGTACCTCAAGGCCAGCGGCGATGGGCATGTGGTCAACACTTCCAGCGTGTTCGGCCTGTTCGCCCAGCCGGGCATGAGCGGCTACAACGCCACCAAGTTCGCCGTGCGTGGTTTTACCGAGTCCTTGCGCCAGGAACTCGACCTGCAAAAAAGCGGGGTCTCGGCCACCTGCGTGCACCCTGGCGGGATCCGCACCGACATCTGCCGCAGCAGCCGGATCGACGCCAACATGACCGGCTTCCTGATTCACAGCGAACAGCAGGCCCGGGCCGACTTCGAAAAGCTGTTCATCACCGACGCCGACCAGGCCGCCAAAGTGATCCTGCAAGGCGTACGCAAAAACAAACGCCGCGTGCTGATTGGCCGCGACGCCTATTTTCTGGACCTGCTCGCGCGCTGCCTGCCTGCCGCCTATCAAGCGCTGGTGGTGTTGGCCAGCAAACGCATGGCGCCCAAGCAACGCAGTGCGCCCTCGCCCGTCCTTGAAACCAACGAAGAGCACCGTCTCTGAACTGGAGTACCGACCATGCTGCCGATTCGCCGCGACCTCCGTTTTGCCCTGCCGGCCGAACGCATCAAGGACTGGCATGAACAAGGCCCGTTCATTACCCACTTTTTCAACGCACTGTCGTTGTTGTTTCCCCAGGGCGAACTGTTCTTCATGGACAGCGTGCGTCACTACCGCCAGCGCATCGAAGACCCGGAGCTGAAGAAAGAAATCCAGGGCTTCATCGGCCAGGAAGCCATGCACAGCCGCGAGCACGTGGCCTACAACGACCTGCTGCAAGCCGCAGGGCTGCCGGCGAATACCCTCGACCGTCGGCTGAAGATGATCCTCGACGCGCAAAAGAAATACCTGCCCGCCTCCTTCAACCTGGCGGTGACCATTGCCCTGGAGCACTACACCGCGATGCTCGCGGAAATCCTCCTCAGCGACCCGTCGCGGTTCGGGGATTCGGTCAAGGGTTACCAGCAGATGTGGTACTGGCATGCCCTGGAAGAAACCGAGCACAAGGCGGTGGCGTTTGATGTGTGGAACAGCGTGATCAAGCCCGGGCCCAAGCGTTATCTGCTGCGCACTTCCACCATGCTCATCACCACGGGGCTGTTCTGGCTGACGATCCTGGACTTTCACCTGCGCCTGTTGTTTGCCGACCGGCGTTCGGGCGGGCATTTGAAGGGCTTCTGGCGGATGCTCAAGTTTCTGTACGGGCCCAAGGGCGTGTTCCCGCGCATGGCGCTGCCCTGGTTGCATTACTTCAAGCCCGGGTTCCATCCCTGGGACCACGACAACCGGGCACGCCTGGCGGGTATTGACCGCCTGGTGGAGGAGATCGAGCAGGCCCATAAAGGTTATGGGCCCGCCTGAGTCCGCTTAGCGCTGGGTCGGGATCCGAATATCGCCATCCCGGCACTGGCTCTTGACGCTGCGCGGGCAGCCGGCAAACGCCAGGTCCTTGGTCAGGCACACCCGCACCTCGGTCAGCACGGCACCCTTGCAGATCACCGCAAGGCCATGGTTGCCCATGGCCGGGTTGCTCTCGCGAAACAGCGCTTCGATGTCCCGCGCGCCCAGGCCGCTTCGGACATTGAAGGGCTCAAGCTGCTGCGGGATCTTGACCACGCTGAGCGCTGCATCGGTCTTGTCCAGGTAAGCCGACGCCTCAAGGCCGCTGCAGGTGCCGTGCTTGGCCCATTCATGCCTGAGCAGTTTGGGCGACGGGAACAGCGTTCTGCCCCGGGCGAAGTCTGCATCCGACAAGCGCGACTGCGGCTCACACGAAGCCGGCCAGCCGCCCTTCGCGTACTGCGGCCACAGCCCATGCAGGACAAACCCGTAGCCCTTGCCCGAACACTGCTGGTCGTCCGGGTGCGTCAGGCAGAAGGTCGGCGACCAGGACAGCGACAACACATAAAAGTCAAACTCCCCGGCCTGCCCCTGGGCCCGTGGCGCTGCTGTCGCGGCCCCGGCCAACGCCAGGCAAAGCACAATCCAGGCTGCTTTCATTTTCATCCGTTCATTCCTTAAAAAGACAAAATTAAAGCACCGCTAGACCGCCAGGTTGGGGTTACGTTGTAGCACCCGGTCCATGACCCGGTCGGTCTTCAACGCCTCGATCGCCAGTGCCGGGTGTTTGCTCTCGCCGCGAATATGCGCATTCATCCCCAGCACGTGATGCCACTGGATATGTGCATGGTTGGGCACCTCCAGCACCTCGCTGGTCTCGCCCTCAAGCCGCAACGGCGCCTCATCGAACACCGAAAACGTGATGCGGCCCTTGCTGCCGATCATCTCCACCCGGTCTTCGCGCCGGTCGGCGACAAAGTTCCAGCAGCCCATGCCCAGCGCGCCCGAGGCGAACGTCCAGCAGGCGGTGACGGCATCTTCGGCGGCATAGCGCCCCGCCTGGCGCGCGGTAAACCCGGCCACCTCGACGATATCCCCGACCAGGTACTGGAACAGGTCAAAACCGTGGCTGGCCAGGTCGGCAAAATACCCGCCGCCGGCAATCGCCGGGTCGGTGCGCCAGTTGGCACTGCTGGCATCGTCTTCCGAAGGCGGCTTGCACAGGGTCCAGGTCAGATGACGCAATTCGCCGATGCGCCCGTCCTGCAGCCAGTCCCGCACCTGCTGGAAGCGTGGCAGGGAACGCCGGTAATAGGAGACAAACAGGTGCAGCCCGGCCTGTTCGAAGGTGCGCTGCATCAGCGCGCTTTGCTCGGCATTCAGGGACATGGGCTTCTCGACGCAGCAATGCTTGCCGGCAGCGGCCACCATCAGGCTGTATTCGAGGTGGCTGTCGGGCGGTGTGGCGATGTAGACCGCGTCCACTTCCGGGTCGTCGATCAGCGCCTGGGCGTCAGTGTAGAAACGGGCAATGCCGTGGCGTGCCGCATAATCGCGCACGGCCTCCTCGCGCCGCCCCATCACGGCCACCAGCGCAGAACCTGGCGCTTTGTAGAAGGCGGGTCCACTCTTGAGTTCAGTGACACTGCCACAGCCGATCATGCCCCAGCGTACGGTGTTCATCTGCATCTCCTTCAGGTGAGTTTTTTTCGATGGGGCAGTATCGGTGTTTTCCGGCCCCCTCTCCACCCTGCCGGATAAAGACTGAGCATGACAATTGCATTACACTTTTATGACAATCATCCAGCTGCGGGGGCACAGACGATGAAAATAAGGGCCACGGTGATTTGCGAGCACGACGGGCACATCCTGTTCGTGCGTAAAGCCCGCTCGAAATGGGCATTGCCCGGCGGCAAGGTCGAGCGCCATGAGCGCCCGGCAGGCGCTGCCGCACGAGAACTGGAAGAGGAAACCGGGCTGAACGTGGACGGTTTGCTGTTATTGCAGGAGCTGAAGGCCAGCGACACCCTGCACCATGTGTTCGAGGCGTCGGTGGTGAATATCGACGAAGCCCGGCCACTGAGCGAAATCAAGGAATGCCAGTGGCATCCCTACACACGCCTGGAAGACCTGGATACCACCCAGGCCACCCAGCAAATCGTCAAATCCTTCCTGCGCCGTCTCTAAGGCGCCGCCAGTTCCGGGCTTTGCCCACTGCGCAACAACGCCTGTCTTACCAGACCATTGGCTTTCTGCCGTTCGACAAAGGATTTGACGAACGCGGCAGCGGCTGCGTGCGCTACCGGTACTGCGACCGCCTGGCTGATACTCATGAAGTCATCCTCCAGCAGGCGCCAGCGCTCATCCAGCCGGGTTCGCAGGTAATCCCGAACCCCGGCCGCAGCGTTCAGGCCTTGCTCGATAAACAGGTCCACGGCAGCCGCCGAGGTCGGCTTGCGTACCAGTTCGGCATGCTGCACCGTGCGGCTCAGGTACAGGTCATACGCGGCACCCTGGCCGACAGCGATGCGTTGGCCCGGAGCATCGAGTTGGGACACGCTGCCCAGGGGTGAATCCACCGCCACCAGGTACGTACCCTTGATGATCACGTAGGGCGCGCTGAAGGCGATTTCCTGCTCGCGCACCGGTTCGATCGCCAGGAATGCCACGCGCCAGCGGTCATCGCCCAGCGCGGCGAAGACCTTGCCCGCCGCATCAAAAGTGATCAACTCAAGGCCGACCGCCAACTCATCGGCCAGGGCCCTGGCCAGCGCCACCGACACGCCCTGGGGCTGGCCGTCCTCGCCGCGCTGGGCCAGCACCGGGTTGCCAAAGTTGATGGCAGCCCTGAGCACACCCTCGGGGGCCAGTTGTTGCAGTACCTGCGGGTCAATCATTACGCGCTCCTTGAACGGTTCTTTGCACGGTCTTGCGAATGACGAAGGGCAAGACGCCGCCGTGTTCAAGGTAACCAACCTCCTGCAACGAGTCGAGGCGCAAGGTCAGGGGGGTACGCGTGGTCTCACCGGTGGCGCGGTCAATCTGCAAGGTGATCGGGTTCTCGCCGACCTGCAACGCGTCCAGGCCGAGGAAGCTCAGGGACTCACTGCCGTCGAGGTTCAAGTCCTGCACCGATGCGCCTTCGTCGAACACCAGCGGCAACACGCCCATGCCGATCAGGTTACTGCGATGGATTCGCTCGATGCTGCGGGCCACCACCACCTTGATCCCCAGCAGGGTCAGGACCTTCGCTGCCCAGTCGCGGCTGGAGCCGGCACCGTAGTTGATCCCGGCGAACAACACGGTGGGTGTACCGGCGTAGCTTTGCGCGGCGAGGTACAGCGGCAGGTAGTCGCTGCGGTCGGCATTCCAGGCCCAGACGCCCTGGCGCGGGGGCTGGTCGCAGGACAGCAGATTGTTCAGGCGCGGGTTGGTAAACGCGCCGCGCACCATCACTTCGTGGTTGCTGCGCCGGGTCGAATACTGGTTGAGGTCCGCCAGCGCTTCACCGCGCTCCCGCAGCCAATGCCCGGCCAGGCTGTCGGCCGGAATCGTGCCCGCCGGGGAGATATGGTCGGTGGTGATGTTATCCCCCAGCACCACCAAAGCCCGGGCGTTGCTGATGGCCAAGGACGCGGCCGGCACCGGCGTTACCCCGGCAAGGTACTGCGGGCGGCGCAGGTAAGTGGAGGCCGGGTGCCAGGCAAACTGCACGCTGGCGTCGGCTTCCAGCGCCTGCCAATGGTGAGTGCCTTGCCACAGCAGTGCCTGGCGCTGGTGAAACAGCGCCGGGCGCACCACCGCCGCCACTTGCGCGGCCACCTCGGCTTCGCTGGGCATCAACTCATGCAGGAACACCGGCTGGCCGTGGGCATCCATCGCCAGCGGTTGGGCCGACAGGTCAGTGTCGATGCTGCCGGCAATCGCATAGGCCACGCACAACGCGGGCGAGGCAAGGTAGCCGGCAGGGACTTTCGGGTTGACCCGACCTTCGAAATTGCGGTTGCCCGAGAGCACCACCACGCCTTTCAAGCCCTGCTCGGCGAAGGTCTCGACATGGCGTTCGAGGCTGCCGGAATTACCGATGCAGGTCATGCAGCCAAAGCCCGCCAGGTCGAAACCCAGCTCGGCGAAATCCTCCAGCAAGCCGGCGGCTTCCAGGTAATCGGCCACCACCCGTGAGCCTGGCGACAGCGACGTCTTGACCCACGGTTTGCGCGTCAGCCCACGGGCGCGGGCGTTGCGGGCGAAGAGCCCGGCCTGGATCATCTGCGCCGGGTTGGCGGTGTTGGTGCAACTGGTGATGGCCGACATCACCACCGCGCCATGGGTGATCGGCACCTGGAATGACGGCTCGAAGAAATCCTGCTTTTGCGCGCTTACATGCTGATGAAACGACGCCCCGGCGTGGGCCAGGGACTGGCGCTGATGGGGCTGATGCGGGCCGGCGACACTCGGTTCAACCTGCGCCAGATCCAGCTCGATCAACTCATCGAACACCGGCTCGGGGTCGTCGTCCCGGCGCCACAGAGATTGCGCCGACATGTAGGCCGAGACCTTGTTGATCAAGGCCTGCGGGCGCGCACTCAGGGTCAGGTACGCCAGCGTCTCGTCATCAAACGGGAAAAACACCACGGTGGCACCGTATTCCGGCGCCATGTTCGCCACGGTGCCCCGCGCCGCCCAACTCAGGGACGCCAGGCCCGGCCCGGTGAACTCGACAAACTTGCCGACCATGCTGCGCCGGCGCAGCAGTTCAGTCACCGTCAGTGCCAGGTCAGTGGCCGTCACGCCGTCGCGCAACGCATTGGTGACGCGAATGCCCACCACCTGCGGATAAGGAATCGGCACCGGTTCGCCGAGCATCGCCGCCTGCCCTTCCAGCCCGCCAACGCCCCAGCCCAGCACGCCGATGGCATTGATCATCGGCGTGTGGCTGTCGGTGGCGACCATGCAGTCGGGGTGCAACAGCACGTGGCCGTTGCGCGGCGCGCTTTCCCACACCACCTGGGCGATGGACTCCATGTTCATCTGGTGGATGATCCCGGTGCCCGGCGGGATCACCTTGAAATTATCCAGGCTGGCCTGGGCCCACTTGATAAAACGGTAGCGCTCGCTGTTGCGGCGAAAATCGATGTCCAGGTTGGCATCCACCGCGCCCGCCTCGGCGTAGTGCTCGACGATCACCGAATGGTCGATGGTCAGCACCGCCGGGATCGAGGGGTTCACCGCCCGTGGATCACCGCCCAGTTCGGCCACCACATCGCGCATGCCGGCGAAATCCGCCAGGGCCGGCAGGCACGTGGTGTCGTGGAACATCAGCCGGTTGGGCTGGAACGGCACCTCGCAATCCGGCCCTTCGCCGATGGCCCGCGCCGCTACCTGTGGCAATGAAGCCGGGGCACAGCGGGCAATGTTTTCCAGGAGAATGCGCACGGAATACGGCAGGCGCTGCAGTTGCGCCGGGGTCAGCAACTGGTGCAGGTCGATCCAGGCAAAGCGCTGGCCGTCGATGTCGAGGTGACTGAGATACTCACTCATAGCTGTTTGAATACCCGTTCGATACGCTCAAGGCCCCAGTCCAGTTCTTCGCGGGTAATGGACAACGGCGGTGCGATGCGCAGTACGTTTTCGTGGGTTTCCTTGGTCAGCAGCCCTTCGGCCAGCAGCGCTTCGCAGATGGGCCGCGCATCGCGGTCCAGTTCCACGCCGACCCACAAGCCACGCCCGCGAATCTCGCGGATGGCCGGCGAGTGCATGGCCTTCAGGCGCTCCACCAGGTAGTGGCCCAGTTGCGCGCTGTTATCGATCAAGCCCTCCTCTTCCAGCACCTTCAACGCTTCCAGGCCAATGGCCGCCGCCAACGGGTTGCCGCCGAAGGTCGAGCCGTGGCTGCCGGCGTCGAACAGGTCCATGATCGAATGATCAGCGACGAACGCCGACACCGGCATGATCCCGCCGCCCAGGGCTTTGCCGAGGATCAATGCATCGGGGCGAATGCCTTCGTGCTGGAAGGCGAACCACTTGCCGGTACGGCCCAGGCCGGACTGGATCTCATCGAGGATCAGCAAGGTGTTGGTCTGGTCGCACAGCTGGCGCAGTTCCCGCAGGAAACCTGCGGGCGGCACGCGAATGCCGGCCTCGCCCTGGATCGGCTCGATCAGCACCGCGCAGGTGTCGGCGGTAATGGCCTGGCGGAAACTCTCGATGTCACCGAAGCGCGCCTCGGTAAAACCGTTGCAGAATGGGCCGAAGTCGGCCTTGTAGTCCGCCTCCGACGAGAAGCCGACGATGGTCGAGGTGCGGCCGTGGAAATTGTTGTCGGCCACCACGATGTTGGCCTGATTGGCCGGGATGCCTTTGATCCGGTAGCCCCAGCGTCGCGCCGCCTTGATCGCGGTTTCCACAGCTTCGGCGCCACTGTTCATCGGCAGGGCCGAGTCGAAGCCCGTGATGCGGCACAAGGTCTTGAGGAAGTTGCCCAAGGGTTCGCTGTAGAACGCCCGGGACACCACGCTGATCTTGTCGATCTGCGCCACGGCGGCGGCGCGGATGCGCGGGTGGACATGGCCGTGGCTGACGGCGGAATAGGCCGACATCATGTCCAGGTAGCGCTTGTCATCATCGCCAATGGCCCAGACGCCCTCGCCCTTGACGATCACCACCGGCAAGGGGGAATAGTTGTGGGCGCAGAATTGGTTTTCGAGGGTGATTGCCGGGTTGGGGTGCATGGTGGGGATGTCCTGCCGAATAAATAATGAATGAACAACAAAGACCCAATGTGGGAGCGGGCTTGCTCGCGAATGCGGAGGGTCAGTCGCCGGAGATGTTGGCTGACCCTCCGCATTCGCGAGCAAGCCCGCTCCCACATTTTGACCGTATTCCATAGCTGGCAAATCAGGCGCTGAGTAGCTTGCCGCTGCGAATCGGCGTGGCACCGGACACCCGGCCCAGCGGATCCCCCGGCTTCACAAAGCGCACGTCACGGCGCATGTACAACACGCCGGTGTTGTGGCTGCAAACCGTGGTGGCCTGCCCACTGTGGGGATCAACGATATCGAACAACGCCTGCCCGGCCTCGATGCGACTGCCCACCGCCGCCCGGTGTACCAGCACCCCGGCGCACGGCGCATAAAACTGTTCGCTGCCGGCCAACGGCGTCGCCGGGTTGCGCAGGGCCGGCAATGGCCGTGGCGCGCCTTCAACCGCGCCCAGGTGGGTCAGGTAATCAATGATCGCCGTGGCGTCATGTTCTGCCAGTTCATAGGACACATCCCGCTGGCCACGATGCTCGACGGTCACCGCCACGCTGCTGTCCGGAATCGGAAACCGATCGCCAAACCGCTCACGCAGGTTGACCCACAGCAGGTACAGCGCCTCATCGAACGAGTTGGCCTGGGAATCGGTGGCCAGCAACGAGGCTTCAGAGCCGATGTAGCGCGCCAGCGGCTCCACGGTCGCCCACACTGCCTCGCCGGTGTACACATGCATCGCCGCTTCGCGGGAGCAGTGCAGGTCCAGCACGATGTCGGCATCGTGGGCCAGCAGCATCAGGGTGCGTTGCAGCGACTGGAATTCGTCCAGCGGCGCCGCGTCCAGCAGACATTCGCCCCAGGCCTGGCGGATCAGTTGGCGGTTGGCGTCGATGTCCTGGCCCAGCAGGTGCTCGATCCTGTCGGCGATTGCCTGGTACGGCACCGGAAAGCCCCGGTTGTAATTACGCCCGCTGCCCAGTTCGAAACGCCCGCTGGGCGCGCCCATGATGTATTGGCTCAGCCCGGTGGGGTTGGCCACGGCCACCAGCACGATTTGCGCATTCAGCCGGTTGGCATTTTCCAGTTCTGCCAATTGCCGGCGCAGGTGCGCGGCCACCAGCAGCGCCGGGGTTTCGTCGGCATGCAGCGCCGCCTGGATATAGATTTTTCGACTTGCACCCATTGCACCGTAATGCTCACTGTCCACGTGCCTGTGGGTGCCTTGTGTCGCTTGCAGCAAGGGGTGTGATTTAAGTTTCATAAACCGGAAATCTCGATATTCGAGTGATGAACGCTGAAGAAATATTAACGAGCCGGCGTGATCGTCTGTAAGGGCGGCCCACACTATCTTGATCTGGTAATCCGATCAGTGTGGGAGCTGGCTTGCCTGCGATGGCGGTGGGTCAGCCAGCCTATTCCGTGACTGACCCACCGCCATCGCGGGCAAGCCCGCTCCCACAGTGGGTGGTTACCAGAGCGCCAGGGTGTAACCCAGCATCACGCGGTTCTCGTTAACGTCGTTGAAGTAGTTGCCTTTGCTCAGCGCATTGCGCCAGCGCATCGACACGCCCTTGAAGGGCCCGTTCTGCACCACGTAGCCCAGGTCCAGGTCGCGCTCCCACTCGCGGCCTTCGCGGTTGAAGCCGAGCACTTCAGCCGAATCACCCTTGGCGTACTTGATCCCAAACAACAGGCCGGGCAAGCCGAGATCGGCGAAGTTGTAGTCGTAGCGGGCGTGCCAGGCTCGCTCCCTGGTTTGGGTGAAGTTGCTGAACTGGTACTCGGTGAACAGGTAGGTGATGGAGCCGTCCAGGTAGGTAAACGGCGTGGTGCCGTATTGCTGCTGGAAGCCGCCGCCGATGCTGTGGCCGCCGTACTGGTAGGTCAGGCGGCTGCTCAAGGCGCTGTTGTCGACCTTGCCCGCCAGGCCCGCGCCGTCCTTGTCCGACTTGAAGTAGCGCACGTCGGTTTTCAGCGTGCCCGGCCCCAGGCCGAAGTTGTTCTTGAAGCCCACGTATTGCTGCTGGTAGATGCTGTCCAGCGCCGCGAAGTGGTAGCTGAGCAAGGTGTTGGGGGTCAGCGAGTAGTCGCCACCGGCAAAGCGGAACTGGTCGCTCAGGGCGGTGCTCTTGTAGACCTTGCTCACCGTGGTCAGCTTCATGTCTTCGTAGTTGGTGGAGTCACGGTCCTTGGCCTGGTCGATCTGCCCGAGGGTGATTTTCAGGTTGCTGATATCGTTGGACACCAGCTGGGTGCCGCTGAAGGACTGCGGAAACAGACGGCTGGTGTTGGGTTGCAGGATCGGAAGGTCCGGCACCAGGTAGCCCACACGCAGCTCGCTTTTGGCGAAGCGGGCCTTGGCGGTCACCCCAAGCTTGGAGTACTCGTCGGAGACATTCTTGTCGCTGTCACGCTGCAGCAAACCGGTGCCGGACAGCCCCGGGCTGGAGTCGAGTTTCACCCCCAGCATGCCGGTCAGGTCCAGGCCGAAGCCCACGGTGCCTTCGGTGAAACCGGACTTGATACCGAGGATAAAACCTTGGGCCCACTCGGCACGCATCGACTGGGAAGCGGCCTCGCGGTAGTCACGGTTGAAGTAGTAGTTCTTCAAGTCCAGCGTACCGCTGCTGTCCTTGATGAAGTCTGCATGGGCCAGTGACGGGACCAGCCCGCTGCTGACAACGCCGACGCCGGTGATGAGTTGAGTCAGGGATTTTTTCATTTTTTTAGCTCCTGGCAGTGGGGTGGGGGTTGGTGTTTTTATTGTTCTTCGGGCATGGCTTCGCCGTTCGCGCAAATCGGCGATTTGCGCGGCGGGTGACGTCAGTCCTGGGTTACAGCGCTAGCGGTACGGGGCCCTGGCGGATGCGGTAGCCACCGTTTTCAAGTTTCTCCAAGGGGCTGGCGGCGGCCAGCAGCTTGCGGGTATAGGGGTGCTGCGGGCGGTCGAAGATCTCGTCGCGGGCACCCATTTCCACCACCCTGCCCTCGCTCATCACCGCCACCCGGTGGGCGATGCGTTCCACCGCCGCCAGGTCGTGGGAGATGAACAGGCAGGCAAAGCCGTACTGCGCCTGCAGGCGCTCGAACAGCTCAAGAATCTGCTTCTGGATGGTCATGTCCAACGCCGAGATCGGCTCATCGGCAATCACCAGTCGCGGGTGCCGCACCAGCGCCCGGCCAATGGCCACCCGTTGACGCTGGCCACCGGACAACTGGTGCGGGAAGCGGTCGACAAACTGTTCCGCCAGGCCGATGTCCACCAGGGTTTTCGCCACCCGCTCACGACGCTGCGCGGGCGTCATGCCGGGCACATGGCGCAGGGGTTCGGCGAGGATGTCGCCAATCTTCATGCGCGGGTCGAGGGACGAATACGGGTCCTGGAAAATCATCTGGCATTGCAGGCGATGGTCACGGTTGCCAGCCTTGAGAATATCCACGCCCTCAAACTCGATGGCACCGGAACACGGGCTGTTCAGGCCGACAATCGCCCGGCCGAGGGTGGTCTTGCCCGAGCCGCTGCCGCCCACCAGCGCCAGGGTTTCCCCCGGGGCGATGGACAGGTTTGCCGAATGCACCACCCGCTTGAACTGGCTGCGGCCCCACAGGCTGCGCGGCCCCGGGTGCTCGATGCACACGTCCTTGACCGTCAGCAACGGCCGGTCCGCCTTGGGCAAGGCTGCCAGGGTGCCGCGCCGCGGCAGGGCCTCGAGCAGTTGCCGGGTGTACTCGGCCTTGGGCGCCAGCAGGATCTGCTCGATGGTGCCCTGCTCCACCGCGCGGCCTTCGCGCATCACCACCACTTTGTCGGCGTAGCGCGCCACCAGCGACAGGTCGTGGCTGATAAACAGGATCGCCGTGCCCTGCTCGCGCGTAAGGTCGAGCATCAGTTTCAACACGTCCAGTTGCGCCAGGCAATCCAGGGCCGTGGTGGGCTCGTCGGCAATCAGCAAGGCCGGGCGCAGCAGCATCACCGAGGCGAGCATGATGCGCTGGCGCATGCCGCCGGAGAACTCGTGGGGAAACGCCGCCAGGCAACGCTCGGCGTCCTTGATGCCGATATGCCCGAGCATCTCCAGGCTGCGCTCGCGGATCTGCGCATCGCTCAGCCTGGTGTGCAGGCGCAGGCCCTCGGCCATTTGCTCGCCGATGCTCATGGACGGGTTGAGGGACACCATGGGTTCCTGGAACACCATGCCGATCTTCGCCCCGCGCAACTGGCGCAATTGCTCCGGCGCAAGGCTGCCCAGGTCATGGCCCTGGAAACGCACCTGGCCGCTGCATTGCTCAAGCGGCGGTGGCAGCAGGCCGATGGCGGCGCGGGCGGCCATGGTCTTGCCGCTGCCGGACTCGCCCACCAGCGCCACGATTTCGCCGGGGGCGATGGTGAAGCTCAGGTCGTTGACCGCCAGCGGGCCGTTGGCCCCCACGCGGATTTTCAGCTTGTCGACTGCCAGAAGGATGTCAGTCATGGTCATTTACTCATCCGCGGGTCGAGACGATCGCGCAAGGCATCGCCACACAGGTTGAACGCCAGCAACGCCATGGCGATGCAGACACCGGGAAACAGCCCCAGCCAGCTGGCCGTGGCGATATACGGCCGGCTGGCGGCGAGCATGTTGCCCCAGGTGGCGGCCGGCGGCGGGACGCCCAGGCCGAGGAAACTCAGGGAGCTTTCCGCCAGGATCGCCCAGCCGAACATACTGGTGGCCAGCACGCACACCGGCGCCACGCAGTTCGGCGCGATGTGCCGCAGCATGGTGTACAGCTCGGAGTTACCGATCACCCGCGAGGCTTCGACAAACTCTTTCTCGCGCAACGACAACACCGTGCCGCGCACCACCCGCACCACCGACGGTGTGTAGGCCAGGCTCAAGGCAAACACGATGCCGTACAGGCTCGGGCCGATGATCGCCATCAAGCCCAGGGCCAGCAGGATCCCGGGAAACGCCAGCAATGCATCGTTGACCATCATCAAGCCCCGGTCGACCCAGCCCCGCAGGAACCCGGCCAGCAGGCCCAGTACCGTGCCGGCGGTGATCGCCAGCGTCACCGTCAACACACTCACCCACAGGCTGGTGTGCGCGCCGATCATCAGGCGGCTCAGCACGTCGCGACCGTACTCGTCAGTGCCCAGCCAGTGCGCGGCGGTGGGCGCCTGCAAGCGCGCCAGCAGGTTCAAGGCCAACGGGTCATGGGGCGTCCAGACCAGGCCCAGCAAGGCCATGATCAACAACAAGGCCAGCAGCAGCGCGCCGATCAGCGCGTTCAGCGGCGGCATACGCCAGGCCCTGGGGGCACGCGCCGGTGCCGGCAACAGCACCTCGGGTGCGGCAGGTAGAGGCTTATTCATAACTTAACCCTGGGGTCGAAGAGCGGGTACAGCAGGTCCACCAACAGGTTGACCAGCACATAAACAAAGGTCACCAGCAGCAGGCAGCCTTGCAGCACGGGGTAGTCCCGGGCGTAGATGGCGTCGACCATCAGCCGGCCGATACCTGGCAGGGTGAACACGGTTTCGAGCACCGCGATGCCGCTGAGCAGGTTGCCGAGGATCAGGCCGATCAGGGTCAGGGTCGGTGCAAACGAGTTGCGCAGCGCATGGCGCCACAACACCGCCCGCTCCGACAAACCCTTGGCGCGGGCATGGGTGATGTATTCCAGGCGCAGCACTTCAATTGCACTGGCCCGCGCCATGCGGGTGATCGCGCCGAGTTCCACCAACGTCAGCGTGACAATCGGCAGCACGATAAAACTCAAGGCCTGCCACGGCGATTGGCCGAACGACACGTAACCCACTACCGGCAGCCAGCCGAGCTTGATGCCGAACGCGTAGAGCAACAGCAGGCCCAGCCAGAAACTCGGGATCGACAGCAACAGGGTCGCGGTGGAGACCACGCCAAAGTCCAGGGAACTGTTCTGTTTCCACGCCGAGAGCAAGCCTGCCGGTACCGCAATCAACGCCGCGAGCAACACCGAGACCAGCACGATCCCGGCACTCACCTGGAAGCGGTCAAGGATCAGCGGCAACACCGCTTCATTGGTGGTGATGGAATGCCCGAGGTCGCCGCTGAGCACCGCCTTGAGCCAGACCACAAACTGCAGCGGCAGCGGCTGGTCCAGGCCCAGGGACGCACGGGCGACCTCCAGGCTGTGGGCATCGGCCATGTCGCCGAGCATCAGCAGCGCCGGATCACCGGGCACCAGGCGGATGATCGCGAACACCATCAGCGAGATCAGCAGCAAGGTCGGGATCGACATCGCCAGCCGTTGAAAGATGAAACGCAACATCCTCAGTTACTCCCGGTCGCAGGCACGCTGACGGTCCACAGGCGCGGCTTGGACACCGGCCAGGTGCGCAGGCCTTTGACGTAATCACGGCTGGCGGCGATGGCATTGCCGTTGTACATCGGGATCATCGGCACGTCCTTGAGCATCTGCTGATGCAGTTGGTCGAACAGCGCCTGGCGCTTGCTGATATCGCCTTCGCGCTGGGCTTCACGCAGCCATTCCTGGGCCTGGGGGTTGTCCCAGACCTTGCGCGCTTCCTTGTCCTTGTCGCCGGTCATCGAGTCGAAACTCAGGGCCGGGTCAAGGCGTTCGGAATACGGGAACGCCATCATCTGGTAGTTGCCGGTCTGGTAGCGCTCCAGCTGGGTGCCCCACTCCAGGGTTTCCAGTTCCAGGTTGATGCCGCTGGCCTTGGCCATGGCTTGCACGAACACGCCCATGTCGAAGATCGCGGCGTAGCGCTTGTTGACGATCAGTTTGATTGGCTGGCCTTTATAGCCAGCTTCCCGCAGCAGTTGGGCGGTCTTGGCCGGGTCGAAATCGAAGCCCTGGTTCTCGATTGCCTGGTGGTAGTGGCTGCCACTGGCGACCATCGAATTGTTGGCCTGGGAACGGCCACCGGTCAGGGCGGCGACGATTTGTGCGGCGTCCAGCGAATGGGCGATGGCCTGGCGCAGGCGCACATCTTTGAGCAAGGGGTCGCGGGTCTGGAACAGCAACGCGTTGACCGACATGGTGCCGCTGGAGGTGACCTTGATGCCGGGGTTGGCAGCCAGTTCGGTGGCGTCCAGCGGCGTGACGTCAATCAGCAGGTCGACGTTCTTCGACAGCAAGGCCGCCTTGGCCGCCGCCGGGTCCGGGATCACCAGCAGGCGCACGCGGTCGAGGGTCGTGTTTTTATTGCCGGTGTAGCCATCCGGCTCTTTCTCGTCCCGCGGGGTGTAGTTGGCGTTGCGCAGCAGGTCGATGTATTGGCCGGGCTTCCACTCGCCCAGGCGGAACGGGCCGGTGCCGATGGGGGCTTTCCACTGGCCGTCGACCACCGAGTCGGGGTGCAGGATGCCGCTGCCACCGCATTCCGGCAGCGCGGTGCTGGTGAGGAACAGGCCGTTGGGCTTGTCCAGGGTAAACACCACGGTGAGTGGGTCCGGGGCGCTCATGTCGACGATTTTCGCGCCGCCATGGCCGTCGAACTCAGGGGCGCAGCGCCATTGGGTTTTCGGGTCGAGGTAGTGTTTCCAGGTCCACAGCACTTCGGCGGAGGTCAGTGGCGCACCGTTCTGGAACTTGACCCCGTTGCGCAGGTGGAAGGTGTAGCGCAGGCCGTCGTCGGACACCTGCACGTCCTTGGCCAGCAGCGGGCCGACGGTGGCATCTTCACGGAAGGCCACCAGTCCTTCGGTAATGTGCAAGATGACGGCGTCGGAATTGGTGTCACGGTTGACGCCTGGCTCGGTGCTGCGAATGTCGGCGTTCAACGCGACTTTCAATAGATTCTCGGCGTGGGCAGTGCCCACCAGCGCGGCGGACAAGGCGCCAGCCAGGAATAAAGTCTTGTTCATGATAAATGCACCTTGAATGATCCTTACGCTTGGGTTCGGACGCTGGCAGGACCCAAAAAGAGGCACGGCCGAACACCTGAATAGTTGTTGTTGTTTTAGTCGCTGATTACGGTTTGCGAATGTTCCTGGACCGATCTTATTCGCCACCCAATCAACTTGAGAAGAACGCTCCGAGTGATCGGGCTCGGTTTATCCGATCATCAACCATCCGTGAGTTGCCCTGGCGTTACCGTACCGAGAAATCAGGGCCTTGAGCTGGAAAAGATGGGGTTTTCTTGATCAGAAATAATGATCGCGATCATCCAGACCGATCTGTGCTCACCTATAGTCATCAGATAAGCTGGCTGGCATTCAATGGTTTAAATGCAGCACTGAGCGAGCCCACCGTCATGACCCTCACCCATCTTCGCGCGTTCTGCTCCGTGGTTGAAAAAGGCAGCTTCCGCTCGGCCGCACGCCAGTTGGATGTGGCCCAAAGCACATTGACCCAGTCAATCCAGACCCTCGAAAAGGAACTCGGGGTGGTGTTGCTGCAACGCTCCAACCAAGGCATCAACCTGACCCCGGCCGGCGAGGTGTTCCTGGCCCGTGCCCGTTCCATCACTCTCGACTGCGAACGTGCCCTGCTCGATCTGCAACCCTGGAAAGGCGAGCCCGAAGGCCATATCGCCCTGGGCGTCACCTCCGAACCCTTGGCCGAATTGCTGCTGCCGGTACTGAGCAACTTCACCCAGCGCTTCCCGCGCATGCAGGTGCACGTGGCTAGCGGCACCACCAAGGGCCTGGTGGAAAAAGTCCGCGATGGCCGCCTGGATTTCGTCTTGTGCCCGCTGGCGCCCAACGTGGCCGATATCGACCTGGCCATCGACCGCCTCTACAGCTCAAACGCCGGCATCATTGCGCGCAAGGGCCACCCGCAGGCCCACGCAAAATCCGTGCAAGCCCTCACCGACTGCCAGTGGATCAGCGTACGCCCGGCCGGCGTAGTGGGCGGCGCGGAGAACCGCTTGATCGAGCTGTTCCGTACCCAGGGCCTGGCGCCGCCAAAGATTGCGATCACCACTGATTCGTTGCTGGAAACCCTGCACATCGTATCGGAAACCGATTACCTGACCATCGAACCGCGCATGCTGCCGGGGATGAAGCTGTTCTCCAGCGCCCTGACCACCATCGCCATCGAAGAACCGCTGGCGACCCGCGATGTATGCCTGATCAGCCGCCGTTCGTCGCCGCTCACCAGCGTCAGCCAGGAACTGACCAGCATGCTGATTTCCTATTCGCGGCTGGTGCACCGCAGCCGTTGATTTCCCTCCCCCTACGAGCCTGTTTATGCCCATGTCCTACGATGGTTTGTCCCGCGCCAGCGCCAGCAGCGTCGGCGTTGATCCCGAGCACCTGATTGCCTTTCTCGATGAAGTGAAAGCGGCCGGCCTCGACCTGCAAGGCCTGATGCTGCACCGCCACGGCCACGTGGTCGCCGAAGGCTGGAGCTGGCCGGTGGACCCCAACGAGCCGCGGGTATTGCACTCGGTGGCCAAGAGCTTCACCGCCTGCGCCATTGGCCTGGCCGTGGATGAAGGCTTGCTGAACCTGGATGACCGGCTGGTGGCGTTCTTTCCGGAGTGTGTGCCGATGGATGCCGACCCGCGCCTGGCGGACATGACCGTAGAACACCTGCTGACCATGCGCACCGGCCACGCCGCCAATACCTCGGGTTCAGTGTGGCGGGGTATCGAGACCAGCTGGATTGCCGAGTTCTTCAAGATACCGCTGGCCTATGCACCGGGCACCACCTACGTCTATACGAGTGCGGCCAGCTACATGCTCTCGGCGCTGATCAACAAGGTCACCGGGCAAACCTTGCACGCGTACCTCAAGCCCCGGCTGTTTGTACCGCTGGATATCCATAATGAAAGCTGGGACATCGGCCCCGATGGCGTGAATCCCGGCGGCAATGGCTTGAAGGCGCCGACCTCGGCCATGCTCAAGCTGGGTGTGCTGCATGCACAAGGCGGCGTGTGGGATGGCAAGCAGGTTCTACCGGCGGCCTGGGTTGCAGCGGCCACCCGACCACAAGGCGGGCCGGACAGCCGCTACGGTTATCACTGGATGATGAAACCGGCACACGCCTTCAGCGCTGTCGGGGTGTTTGTGCAGATGGCGATGGTGTTCCGCGAGTACGGTGCAACGCTGGTGGTGATCGGCGGGATGAAGAATTCGGCGGAGCTGATTCCGTTTGTCGAGCGGCATTTTCCGGCGGCGTTTGGCGATGATTGCACGGTCAAACCCGAAGCGGATTCACGGTTGCAGCAACGTCTGGCGAGCATGGCACAGCGGCCTGAGTTGCTTTCAGCGTGTGCAGGGCCGAGAGATTTCACGGGCGTGTATCAGGTAGAGCCCAACGGGCTGGATGTGCAGCAATTGGCGTTCGCCGTCGAAGGCAATGTACTGCGCTTCCAACTGACCGACAGCAAGGCGACTCATGCCCTAGAGGTGGGGATTGATCACTGGATCGCCGGCACCACCAACATGCCGGGCCGGGCGTTGCACCACGGTTATGAGTTCAAGGATGCGCAGATCGTTGCCGGCGCGCGCTGGCTGGATACCAGGACGCTGGAGATGACCTGGATCTACCCGCAAACCGCGTTTCGCGATCGGGTAGTGTGCGGGTTTGACGGTGACCGCGTGAGTGTGGCGCGTACGGTCAACGTCAACAGTGCCGGGAAGGAACAGGAAGTCTTAGTCGGGAACAGCCGGTAATGCTCGCTTGTGGGCGGTCTTGAGGTAGGCGCTCTCGACAATCGCCCTCACCCGCTCACTCACTGCCTCGCCGATCAGGTAGCGGTCGATCTCGTCATAGCTGCAGCCATACGCCAACTCATCCGGCTTGCCCGGTGCCAGTTCTTCCAGGTCGGCGGTCGGTGCCTTGGCCACCAACTGCCGTGGCCCGCCAAGGGCGCTGGCCAGCAGGCGCACCTGGGTCTTGGTCAGCCCTGAGAGCGGCGCCAGGTCGCAGGCGCCGTCACCGAACTTGGTGAAAAACCCCATCAGCGCCTCCGCGCCATGGTCGGTGCCCACCACCAGGCCGTTGTGCAGGTTCGCCACGGCGTACTGCGCCATCATCCGCGCCCGGGCCTTGACGTTGCCCTTGATAAAGTCGATGCGTTCGGCGCTGGCTTGCGCGGCAGACAGGCTGCCCATCAGCCCGTCGACGCAGGCGGCGATGTTCAGCGTCTCGATCCGGTCCGGTGCGATAAAGTCCAGGGAAGCCTGGGCGTCGCGCTCGTCCGCCTGGATTTTATAGGGCAGGCGCATGGCAATAAACCGCGCCTCGTAGCCCTCGTTGCGCAGTTGTTCCACTGCCAGTTGGCACAGGCGCCCGGCGGTCAGTGAGTCGACACCGCCGCTGATGCCCAGCACCAGCGCATGGCAGCCGGACTGGCGCAAGGTGCCCTTGATGAAGTCGATGCGCCGTTGCAGCTCAGCGCCCTCGCCTCCCTTGCCGAGCAGCCGGTTGATCTTCAGTTCTTGTGCGATACGTGCCTGAGTGTCCATGTCACACCCCCAGTTGCGGATTGACGTTGCCGACGTTGAACACCTGCGCCGCATACTGCAGGAACGAGGCGTCTTCGCAGACGTTCTTGATCGGGTCATCGGAGAATTTCACCACCGGCTCGCCGTGCACCCGCACCAGTTTCATCACGATGCTCAGCGGCTCCACTCCGTCGACATCACAGGCCAGGCTGGTGCCCATGCCAAAGCCGAACTTGGCCTTGCCCCGCACGTGCCGCAGTATCGGCAGGCATTTCTCGAAATTCAGGCCATCGGAGAACATCAGGTCCTTGGTCATCGGGTCGATGCCCAGCTCCTTGTAGCGGGCCAACACCTTGTCGGCCCAGACGATCGGGTCACCGGAGTCCTGGCGCAAACCGTCGTACAGTTTGGCAAAGTACAGGTCGAAATCCTTGAGGAAAAAGTCGGTGCTGATGCAGTCGGTCAGGGCGATACCCAAGCGCCCACGGTATTCGCGCACCCAGTTTTCCAGCGCCGCATTCTGGCTTTCCCGCAGCCGCCCCAGTTGCTGGTGCACCATCAGCCACTGGTGGGCCATGGTGCCGATCAGCGGCAGGTCGAATTCGTAGGCCAGGTGCGCATTGCTGGTGCCGATGAACTGGCCGGGAAAGTCGCGGCGCATGATGTCGACCACTTCACGCTGGGCCTTGAACGACAACCGCCGGCGGGTGGAGAAGTCCGAGACACGCAGGTCGGCCAGTTCGTCGCGGGTGAGGTTTTTCTCCAGCCAGTCGAATTTCTGGTAGAGCTTGCGGGTGACGTCTTCGAGGCTGACGTCGGGGTATTTGTCGCGGTTGCGCAGCTCGCTGACCAGGGCCAATACCGGCTGTTCGAACATGATGCAGTGCAGCATCGGGCCGACCACGCGGACGTTCAGTTGGCCGTCGACTTCACTGACGTGGATATAGCGCAGGTTGAAGCGGAACAAGCCCAGGAAGCGCTCGAAATCCGGGGTCAGGTATTCCCGGCGTTGGTTGAACAGAAAGCGCAGTTCACCTTCGCGCATGTTGAGGCCGGCGAGTTTTTCCAGCTCGGCCCGCAGTTCGGGAATCAGGTGCCCGAGTTTCTCTTTGGAGCGGACGATGAACTGGTATTCCACATCGACGTTCGGGTGCTGGTGCAACACGGCCTGCATCATGGTGAAGGTGTAGTAGTCGGTGTCCAGCAGCCCCTGGATCACAGCGTTTTCGTAGTCGTATGCACTTTCCATGAGGTACTCCTTAACGCGCGGCCATCGCGGCCAGTTCTTCCCGATTGCGGGTAATTACAACGCCTGCTTGTTGCAGATGGCTGACCGCCTGCACACCGCCCTCCTCGCTGATGCCACGGCATGCCGGCAGGTGCAGGATCACCTCGAAACCGGCCTTGAGCAGTTGCAAGGCGGTGGTCTTGACGCAGTAGTCCAGGGCCAGGCCGCCGACAATCACACGCTGGATGCCTTGGGCATTGAGGTATTCGATAACGCCGGTGGAGAGTTTGTCGTGGAGGTCGTGGTAGCAGGCGCCGTAGGGATGCAGGTCGGGTTCGACGCCCTTCCAGATGAAGTAGTCGTAGTCATAGGGCGTGGGCAATTCGTCCAACAGGGTGAAACCTTCGGTGCCGGGCACGCAGTGGGCGACCCAGGTGACATCGGCATGTACCAGCCCGGTGGGTTGCAGCATCTCGCTGTGCTGTTGCACCACCCAGGGCGCGTGCGGGGTATGGGCGTCCTTGCTGCCGACACGGCGCGCGGCGAGGCTGGCCATGTAATTGAGCTCGGCGCCGATCTGGTCACCACCAGCGACCGGCAATTCGTTGGGGCACAGCGGTGTGAAGCTCTTCTGGGCGTCAACGTCGAATGAGGCGATAGCGTTCTTAGAGACGGTCATGGTCGTGTTCTCCTGTGGCCTGGATATAAAAGTACACGTCATGTACTTTCATGGCAAGAAACATTTTGTTATCTATGCTGGATCAAGTACACGACATACCCGTTTGATCCGTTAGACTGTGCCCCACCGCTGCCCACAGGACCCGACATGCCAGACCACGCCCCAACCCTTAGCGCCTACCTGCACACCGTGGACTTGTGCGTGCTGTTCTATTGCCGTGCATCCGGGGAACTGAAGATATTGCTCAACCAGCGCGACGCCGAGCCCTTCGCCGGGCACTGGGCCTTGCCCGGTGTAGTGGTGAATGGCGGCGTGCAAGATCTGAGCCTGCAGGATGCCGTGGAGCGGTTGCGGGCCAGTGACAAGGTTGGGTTGCCGCTGGCCTGGTATGAGCAAGTGGGCACGGTGGGCGATGCGTTTCGCGATCCGCGCTGCTGGTCGTCGTCGACCTATTACCTGGCGATCGTGGCAGATGAGGTGGAGCTGGGGGGGCATCAAAAGTGGTGCTCTGTTGATGCCGTGGCGACTGGCGGGGTCAAGCTGCCCTTCGATCACAACGCGATTGCGGCAGCGGTACAGGAAAGGCTGTTTTCCAAGTCGCTGTACAGCAGCTTGCCATTGATGTTTTTGGGCAATGAGTTCAGTGCGCCGGAGGCGACTACGATCTTTTCGCTGGTATTGGCGCGGCCGGTGCTGAAGACCAGTATTCGCCAGCGGTTGCTGAAGTTGACCGAGGCCGGTTTTTTGCGGGAGACGGGGCGCAAGAAGCATGGCGAGGGCGGACGGCCGCAGGCGACAGTGGAGAATCTGAAGCCTGGGGCGGTGTACTTCTTTGATCGCAGCTTTGCCGAATAAGACCAAGCCCCCTTCCCGGGGCAATGAAGATCAACTGTGGGAGCGGGCTTGCTCGCGAATGCGGACTGTCAGTCGCCGGATAGATTGACTGATACACCGCTTTGGCGAGCAAGCCCGCTCCCACATTTTTTGATCCCCGGTGGCTCAAGGAGCTGCGTCCCGCTCAATTCATCCAGTTGCCGCCGTCGACGTTGTAGGTCTGGGCAACCACGTAGTCGGCTTCTTTGGACGCGAGGAAAACCGCCATTCCGGTCAAATCCTCGGCAGTCCCCATCCGCCCAAACGGTACCTCTGCTCCTACGCGCTTTTTCTTCTCGCCCAGCGGCAGCCCTTCGTGCTTGGCAAACATCGCGTCCACCCCGTCCCAATGCTCGCCGTCCACCACTCCCGGCGCGATGGCGTTCACGTTGATGCCCTGCTTGATCAGATTCAGCCCCGCCGATTGCGTGAGGCTGATCACCGCCGCCTTGGTCGCGCAGTACACCGCCACCAGAGGCTCACCCCGGCGCCCGGCCTGGCTGGCCATGTTGATGATCTTGCCGCCATGCCCCTGCTTGATCATCTGCCGGGCCGCCGCCTGCAAGGTGAACAACGTACCGGCGACGTTGATCGAGAACAGCCGGTCGAAGCTCTCGCGGGTGATATCGGTGATGGGCGCCAGGTCGAACAAGGCGGCGTTGTTGATCAGGATGTCGAGCTTGCCGGCCTGCGCCACCACGGCGGCAATCGCGGCATCGATGGACGCCTGGTCGGTGACATCCATCGCCACCGCGTAGGCTTTCGGGCCCAGCTCCGTGGCGGTGGCCCGCGCCCGCTCCAGGTTGATGTCGGCGATGGCGACGGTCGCGCCTTCGTTGATGTAGGCCTGGGCAAACGCCCGGCCAATGCCCCGCGCGCTGCCGGTGACCAGCGCACTTTTACCTTCCAGTCGTTTCATCAATGCAGTGTCCCTGAGGTGATTATTTCGGGTAGCCGGCGCGTTTCATTTCACGCTCGGTGGTGGACTGCGCCTCGGCCAGTGCCTTGTCGACCGTCATGCCGCCGGTGAGCGCTGCCGAAAACAGCTTGCCCACCGAGGTGCCGATGGCCTGGAACTCGGGGATCGTCACGTATTGGATGCCCACGTACGGCACGGGTTTGGCCGACGGGTGCGCGGGGTCGGCGTGTTGCATCATCTGCAAGGTCACCTTGGCGAACGGCGCTGCGGCCAGGTACGCCGCGTTGTAGGTGGACTGGCGCGTGCCCGGCGGTACGTTGGTGATGCCGTCCTTATCCGCTACCAGCTGGATGTATTCCTTGGAGGTGGCCCAGGTGATGAAGGCCTTGGCGGCATCCTTGTGTTTGGAGGTGGCCGGGATCGCCAGGGACCAGGCGTACAGCCACGACGAACCCTTGTCGGTGACCTCGGTGGGTGCGGCGGCAAAACCCACGCTGTCGGCGACTTTGCTTTGGGTTTTGTCGGTGGTGAACGAGCCGGCAACGCTGGCGTCGACCCAGATCGCGCATTTGCCGCTGTTGAACAGCGCCAGGGTTTCGTTGAAACCGTTGCTGGAGACGCCCGGCGGGCCATAGTTTTTCAGGGTGTTGACGTAGAAGTTCGCCGCCGCCGTCCACTCGGGACTGGTCAGCTCGGGTTTCCATTGTTCGTCGAACCAGCGTGCACCAAAGGCGTTGGCCATGGTGCTCAGCAACGCGATGTTTTCACCCCAGCCGGCCTTGCCCCGCAGGCACATGCCGTATTGGTCCTTGGCGGGCTGGTTGAGCTTGGCGGCGAACTCCCCCAGCTGGGTCCAGGTCGGATGCTCGGGCATCGCCAGGCCGGCCTGCTTGAACAGGTCGGTGCGGTAATAGGTGACGGTGCTTTCGCCATAGAACGGCAACGCGTAGAGGGTGTTGTTCACCGACAGGCCCTGGCGTACCGCGGGGAAGATGTCTTCCACGTCGTAGTCGGCGGGCAGCGGCGTGATCGGTTCCAGCCAGTGCTTGGCGCCCCACAGCGGGGTTTCGTAGGTGCCGATGGTCAGCACGTCGAATTGGCCGCCCTGGGTCGCGATGTCGGTGGTGAGGCGTTGGCGCAGGACGTTTTCTTCGAGCACCACCCAGTTGAGTTTCACCTCGGGGTGCTGCTCTTCGAACACCTTGGACAGGCGCTGCATGCGGATCATGTCGCTGTTGTTGACCGTGGCGATGGTCACGGTTTCGGCCGCGTGGCTGGCCATCGCCAGAGTGAGGCCGGAGAGCAGGAACAGCGCTTTCGGAAGCTTGAACATGGCGGTTTCCACTTATTGTTTTTGTTGTTGACGGCCCGATTACAGCAGCTTGCCCGGAGCCGAACAAACGAATGGCGGATGCCTGGCTGATACTTTTTTAACCCCGCAGCCAGGATCAAAAAAGTATCAGTGACCGACAAAACCCAGGGTAGCGGCTGCCCGGGCAAAGGGCGTATTTTGGTCCCATTCCAAAAAGCCCAGAAGGGCCAAGCCCATGCCAGCAAGCCGATCCGCCCTTTTCGAGCAACGCCCCGCCGAGCTGGAAGTGATTCTGGCCGAGCCCGAGCATGGCTTTCGCTGGTACGAACATGACTATCCGTTCGAGCTGGCCCGCTGGAACCATCACCCCGAATTTGAAATCCACCTGATCCGCCAGGGTAGCGGCAAGCTGGTGGCGGGCGACTATATCGGTGCGTTTGGCGCCGGCCATGTCGCACTGATCGGCCCCGACCTGCCCCACGACTGGATCGGCGACCTGGCCCCCGGCGAGTACCTGACGGGGCGCGATGTGGTGTTGCAGTTCGACGGCGCCGCATTGCTGGCCCTGCGCACCACGCTGCCCGAGCTGGGCGACCTGCAAGGCCTGTTTGACCGGGCCCGGCGCGGCCTGGAATTCACCGGTGAAACCGCCCTGAAGGCTGCGCACCTGCTGGAGTCCATCGGCCCCGCCGAGGGCTTGGCGCGCCTGATTCTGTTCATCCAGTTACTGCATACCTTGGGGCAGGCGCCCTCCGGGGAAGCCCATTGCCTGGCCAGTGCCTGCTACACGCCAAGCCTGGATGCGCGCAGCTCGGAGCGTATCCACAAGGCCTTCGAATACCTGATGACGGAATTGACCGGCGACCTGCGGCTGTCGGTGATCGCCCAACGGCTGGACATGAGCGAACCGGGCTTCTCGCGGTTCTTCAAGCGCGTCACCGGCCACGGCTTTATCGACCTGATGCGCAAGTTCCGGGTGCAGCGCGCCTGCCGCCTGTTGCTGCAAAGCGAGATGTCAGTGGCCGATATCTGTTTTGAAGTGGGTTACGCCAACCTCTCCAACTTCAACCGGCACTTTCGCATCGAGATGAACCAGACGCCCAGCGAATATCGCCGGGAAACCGCGATGTACCTGTTCAACCGCAATGGTGATCAGGCGCTGCCGTTTACCAAGGCACATTGAGCCAGGCGTGCCACTTCCAGCTCCCTATCGGCGCGGTGTCGCTGGTCATCCTCCAGAAACCACGCCGCCGACAAACCGGCGTGCGCCACCACCCATTGCAACAGGCGCTGGCGCTCCAGGCCCGCAGCCCCGGCGATGAGCTCGACCTGGCGTATAAATCGCGCCGGATCGGTGCAAGTGGGCAAATCCGGATTGCAGATCAAATTCGCGTAGTCATAGCCACGCTCGCCGGCCACCCGCTTGGGATCAATCGCCAGCCAGCCCCGGGGGCCGAAATCGAGGATGTTGTCGTGGTGCACATCACCGTGCAGCACCACCGGTTCCTGAGGTGACGCCAGCAGGCTGCGCGCCGTGGCGGCACACTCGCGTATCCGCCCGCCTTTACCCTCAGCGGCGAGCCACAGGGAGCGGAACCAGAGCTCCAATGAGTGCAAGCCCGCCGGTGGCGACGGGCGCGGCGCATGCAACAACGCCACGGTGGCGCAGGCAATGCGGCTGGCTTCATCGTCCTGACCGTTGAGGGCCATGTGCATCAGCGAACCCGGGCCGGTTGCGCGCTCCATCACCACGGCATCGCCGTCATGGAAAAACACGCGGGCGGCTCCCTTGCCGGCCCACCAAGTCATCAACTCGCCGCCGAGCTTTTCCTCGGGCTCGCGGGCGATCTTGAGCATCGCCGGCTGCCCATCCCAGCGCACCGGCAGCAGGTCGCTGCCGGGGGTGATGATGGCGTCACCCTCGGGTGTCAGGTTCCAGCGTTTCAAATAGTGATCGAACATCGGGCGACTCCCAGTGCGAGGTCCTGCAGGATGCCACACACGCCTTTACCCGGTCCGTTACGTTTCTGACCAAAAGGCCGACTATTTCCCACTTTTCTCAATTCCTTCATGCAATTGACACAAATTGGTACAACCTGTGCAAACGTTTGCGGAACGAACTTGGCAACCAGGTTCACCTCAACCCGAAGAATCGGGCCCCAACCGCGTACGAACAGGGATTTTCAATGCAACCCACTTCCAGACGATCCGCGTCGGCTACCCCTTTTGCTGTTTCCCTGCTACTGGCTGCCGTTACGGGAGTACTCAGCGGACCCATTTTGGCGCAGGAAAAACCCACCGATGACTCAGCACAGGGCGAAGCCCTGGCCCCGGAAGCCAGCCCGTCGAAAAAAGGCGTGTACCTGTCGGACTGGTTCAACCAGGACCTGACGGTGATCGGCAGCAAAGACATCAGCTTCGGCCCCAAACCCGCCGATGACGTGTACCTGGAGTACGAATACTTCGGCCGCAAGGGCCCGTTCGAACTGTATGGCTACGTCGACATCCCGAAGATCTTCGGGATCGGCAACAGCAATGACAAAGGCGCGTGGGACCACGGCTCGCCGGTGTTCATGGAGCACGAACCGCGCATCTCCATCGACTACCTGGCCGGTCGCAGCCTGGCCATCGGCCCGTTCAAGGAATGGTATGTGGCGTTTGACTGGATCTACGACCACGGCAGTAACAAGGACAACCGTGCCAACACCTTGTACAGCGGCCTGGGCACCGACATCGAGACCCACTCGCGGGTCAACCTGTCGGCCAACTTCTATGGCCGTTACCAGTGGGAAAACTACGGCGCCAGCAACGAATACTCATGGGACGGCTACCGTGCGCAGATGAAATACATCGTGCCCATCGGCAGCTTCGACAATGGTGCGTCGCTGACCTATATCGGCTTCACCAACTACGATTTCGGCTCGGATCTGCACAAAGACAACCCCGCGCGCACCGCCAACTCCCTGGTTGCAACAAACGTGCTGTTGTATTCGTTCACTCACCTGCGTTTCACCCTGGTAGGCCGTTACTTCCACAACGGCGGCAACTGGGAAGACGGCAGCGAGCTGAACTTTGGCGACGGCAATTTCCGCGCCCGCTCCAACGGCTGGGGTTACTACGCCGGTGTGGGCTATCAATTCTGAGTGTGAACAAGGAGCAGTAGATGAAGACCTTTACCCGCCTTTCAATCGCCATCGGCCTGGCCGCCGGGGCGCTGTTGCCGCAGGTCGTGCTGGCCGATACACCGGCCCCGATCAAGCCCAAGGTGATGCTGATCACCATGTTTGCCCCCGAGGCGCAGAACTGGATCGACCGTCTGGAGCTCAAGCAGGAAGTGCGCGTGCCGGGCTTGTCGGCCGAGTATCCGGTGATTCGCTGCAACACCCAGGACGTGTGCCTGCTGGTGACCGGCATGGGCCAGACCAACGCCGCCGCCTCGACCCTGGCACTGGCGTTGTCGCCCAAGTTCGACCTGCGCCAGAGCTACTTCCTGATCGCCGGGATTGCCGGGATCAACCCGCACCACGGCACCATCGGCACCGCCGCGTGGGCGCATTACCTGGTGGAATTCGGTACCCAGTGGGAGCTGGATTCACGGGACGCGCCGAAGGACTGGCCGACCGGCTATATCGGCATCAATACCAAGGGGCCGAACGAGAAGCCGCCGCTGGACTACAAGACCGAAGTGTTCGAGCTCAATCCCAAGCTGCAAGCCAAGGCGTTTGCGCTGTCGCAAAAAGTCGAGCTCAGTGAAAGCAAGGAGTCCACGGCCTGGCGCAAACACTATCCGTACGCGCCGGCCAATCAGCCGCCGCAGGTCACCCAGTGCGACACCCTGGCGGGCAATACCTGGTTCTCCGGGACGCGCCTGAGTGAGCGCGCCGAGGTCTGGACCAAATTGCTGACGGACAATAAAGGCGCGTACTGCACCACCCAGCAGGAAGACAACTCCACCTATGAAGCGTTGCTGCGGGCCAGCCGTGAAGGGTTGGTGGATATCAATCGCCTGGCGGTGGTGCGGGCCGGTTCCGACTTTGATCGGCCGTACCCGGGCTACAGCGAAGTGGACAACCTGCTGAAGTATGCGGACCAGGGCGGATTTGTACCGGCGCTGGAGAACCTGTATCGCACCGGTAATCCGCTGGTGCAGGCAATTCTGAAGAACTGGTCGGCGTGGGAAAAAGGCGTTCCCGAAGCCTGAACAAAGATCAAATGTGGGAGCGGGCTTGTGTGGGAGCGGGCTTGCTCGCGAAAGCGGTGGGTCAGTGCCGAATGTACTGGCTGACACACCGTATTCGCGAGCAAGCCCGCTCCCACACAAGCCCGCGCCCACAATAAGCGGGTCAGGGCAGGAAGATAATCTTGTCGGCACTGCCCTGGTTCACTTGCTCAAAGCACTTCACACCGTCGGCCAGCGACACTTCCCGCAAACCGGTCGGCAGCGGCAACAAGTCCTCATCGAAGAACCGCCCGAACTGCTCCAGCATCACGGCGCATTGCTCGCAGTTGTAGAGCAGCGAATTGATCCCCACCACCGAACCACCCTTGCGGTACAACGCCAGGGCCGGCAATTGCACGTGCCCGTCAACCGGCGCGGCGATGATCGCGATACGGCCAAAAGGTGCCAGCGCCGCCACCGCTGCCGGCAACCAGAAGCCGGTGGTGTCAAAGATCACATCGGCGCCCGTACCGAACAGCGCATTGACCTGCCCTCCCAGCGCTTCCGGCTGGCCCAGTAACAGCCCCTCGAAACCCAGCTCGCGCAAGGCCTCGACCTGTTCCGGCCGACGCACGGCCCCGAGCACCTGGGCCCCACGAATCTTCGCCAGGGCCAAAGCCGCGCTGCCTACAGCCCCATTGGCACCCATCACCAGCAAGCGCGTGCCTTTGGTTACACCGCTGCGCTCAAGCGCATCCCACGCCGTGGTGTACGGCACGCCGAGACTGGCGGCCTGGGCAAAGCTCAGGTGGCTGGGCTTGTGCGCCACGCCCTTGGCCGACACGGTGAGGTACTGGGCGTGGGAACCGTCGGCGAAAAAGCCCAGGTCGCGACCGGTGCCCCAGACTTCCTGGCCAACGAGTTCCTGCGGACCTTCCACCACCACCCCGGCAAAGTCCCGCCCGGGAATGCGTGGCAAGGTGGTGTAGGGGAAACGCCCGAGCACGTTCTTCACGTCGCTGGGGTTCAGCCCGGCAGCCTTGATCTGCACCAGGACTTCACCGGCCGCCGGCACCGGCGTGGCGACATCAACGCAAGCAAGGGCAGCGAGATCGCCGGTGGCGGAAAATTGCAGTGCTTTCATGACCAATATCCATCGAGGTTAAAAAGGGTTTCAGGAGAACCAGGCGCTGACCATTTGCCGGCCCATGGGCCAGAGCTTCTCGCCCATCAGCATGCCCATCAGCCCGATCAGGGCGATGGCAGGAGGCGCAGGCGAGCGAAAGTCCAGGGCACCGTAAATCACGCCGACCAACAGGCCGATGGCCAAGGAAATCAGGTAATTCATGGAACACTCCGCAGCAAGGGTTGAGGCGGTCAGTGTAGGGGGCCTGAAACCGAAGCATCGGCCAAGTGCTTCAGGATTTCGGCCAAGCCTCAGACGGGATACAGCGACGGCGCCATCCCCAGTTCACGGCGAAACATGTCGCTGAAACTGCTCGGCGAATAACCCAGGGAACGGGCGATCGCGCTGACCGACTGGCCCTGGATCAACTCGGCCACGGCGGTGGCCAACTGCACCTGGCGGCGCCACTCGGCAAAGCCCATGCCCAGGCTGTTCTGGAACAGCCGGGCCAGGGTGCGTACGCTGGCGCCGGCGGCTTCGGCGTGCTGTTCAAAGGGAATGTCCAGGGACGGTGACGCCATCACCGCCTGGCAGGCGCTGGTCAGGCGTCGGTCGGCGCCCACGGGCAAGGCGATGCGGATCGGTGAGCGCCGGGCCCGTTGCAATTCCAGCAGGGCCAGGCCGACCACGGCCTCGTAATAGGCCTGGTCCCCCTTGTCGCCCTGCTCCACCAGCGCCACGATCAGTTCGCGCAGCAGCCCGCCGACCTCGATCACTTGCACCTGGCTGTCCAGGGTCGCTGCCAGCGCCGGGCGCAGGTAAATGTTGCGCATCTGCAAGTCCGACACCACGCGAATCCCATGCTCGACACCCGGCGGCAGCCACACCGCGCGCTGGGGCGGCACCACCAGCGCTTCCTGGGGTGTCTCGACCCACATCACGCCGCTCATGGCATACAGCAACTGGCCCCAATCGTGTTGATGGGGCTCGACATACAACCCACGCGGGTAGGTGCGCGCCAAGGGTTGCACGGGGACGGCGTGATCACTGAGGTCGGGAGGCGCGGCAAGGGCCATGGAAGACACATCGTTCAAGGATGGAACGCCATGATAAGACGTGAACCGGACAATCCGAGTGAATTTTTACTGCCTGCGCAGGGTCACTTAAAGACACAAGGAGGGTTTACGGATCCATGACTAACGCAAAACTTTTCGTGATCGACTACACGCTGCATGGCCAGCCCAAGTCATTCATCATCCGCCTGGAAAAACTCGACAACGCCGAAGCCTGGCATTGGGCGAGCTGCGACGCCGGCGTAGGCCGCATCGGGCGCTTTGCCCGTGAGCAGGTGAAGAAGACGAGCCAGCCCCAGGCCGAGAAATTCGGCATCGAAAACGTGCAATGGCGCCGCTCGGATGCGCGCCCCAGCGCGTGAAACAGTAGGAGCGAGCTTGCTCGCGAAGGTCGTTAACGATGACGCGGGGCACCTGGTGCCCCGCGTCGCTCTCGGGTGTTTCGCGAGCAAGCTCGCTCCTACAGAAGGCAGCCTGCGTTAGCCGTGCGCCGACTTGGCACACTCGCACCCGGTCGCCGAAGCACAAGGCTCGCCATGGGCATGATGCTCGGCGCAGCCTTGGCAGCAATAGCCCTTGCCATCCTTCATCACCGCGTTTTTCCCCAACTGGCAGTTGCAGTGGGGGCAGGCACATGTTTTCTCTTGCATGGTCAGACTCCTTTTTCGTGGTCGTCCAGGTGCGGCGAACGCCGACACCTCAAGCAATGACTATAGGCAACGATTCAAGGTTCAAAGGCCCGTCAGTCAGCCCGACGAGCGTTGCTGCGGTACATGAACACCAGGGCCAGCGCAAGGCACAGCATCGCCACGATGCGGCTGCCGGACAGTTCGATCGCCGGGTTGCCGAGCCAGCCGAAGTTATCGATCAGCATGCCCATGCCCAACTGCCCGACAATCACCGCCACCGTCGCCACTGCCGTGCCGACAATCGGGACCGCGCCGACCATCACCATCATGTACACCACCCCGAACAACGCCCCGGTCAGTTGCCACTTCGGCACGTCCAGCAGGCTGACCGCGTGGGCGGGCTCAAAGAACAGAATCAGCAACCCGGTACTGATCGCGCCCACGACAAAGGTCAGCAGGCTGCTGCGCAATACGCCCACCGCCTGCCCGAGGCGGCCATTGATGGCGGCCTGCACACTCAATACCGCACCGGCGGCCACTACCAATACCAACAACAGAAACAGGTTCATCGCCTTAACCTCGCGCAATCAGAACAAGTGCCACCACAATCAACGCCAGTGCAATCCAGCGCTCCACGTTGACCCGCTTGCGGGCAGTGCCAAACCAGCCGAAGTGGTCGATCAGCACGCTCTTGCCCACCTGGCCCGACAAGATCGCAATCATGGTCATCGCGATCCCGATATGCGGGGTCGCCAGGGTCAGCACCACCACGTACATCGGCCCCAGGAAGCCACCGATCAATTGCCAGCGCGGCAGGTCGGTCAACGCCGGACCCTTTTGCGGGCCGCTGAACAGCAACAGCAAAAACAGGATCGCCGAGCCGACGCCGAAGATGCTCAAGGTCGCCCACAAGTGGCCGACCTGCACACCCAGCGGGCCCAGCAAGCCGGCCTCCACCGACAAGCCCATGCCGGCGAAGATCACCAGCGGCAATAGCAACAACCGAAGAAACGTCTTGGGCTTGGCCTGAGCCACACCCGCCACTGAAGAAGCCTGCATACATCACCTGCGCGTTAGAGAGAGGAACAATGGCGCGTATTATCCGGTGGCACTGCTGTGCGATAAATGGGAGCATGCCGACAACACCTTTGCGCAATACGCACAGCATGGAGTGATGATGCAGGGTTTGAACGAACTGAGCTTCAAGGCGCTTCGCCTGTTTGTCGCGGTACTGGACTACGGCAGCTTTTCCGAAGTCGCACGCCGCGAAGGCCTGGCGCCCTCCTCCATTTCCCGGCAGGTCCAGTTGATGGAGCAGGCCCTGGGCCAACAGTTGCTGTACCGCCATACCCGTGCGGTCAGCCCTACCGAAGCCGGTCGCCTGCTGGGCCGGCATGCGCGATTGATGCTGGAGCAACTGGAAGCCGCCGGCCAGGCGCTGCAGGAACAGGAAAGCGAACCCAGCGGCCTGGTGCGCATCAATGCGCCGATGGTGTTTGGCCAACGCCACCTCTCGCCGTGGCTTGGGGAGCTGTGTCGGCGTTACCCGAAGCTGCAACTGGATATCCAGCAAACCGACACCTACGTCGACCCGTTGCAAGACGGCACAGACCTGCTGTTTCGCATCGGCGTGCTGAACGATTCCGGCATGCAGGCGCGAATCTTCGCCCCCCAGCGCTTTCGTCTCGCTGCCAGCCCCGGCTATCTGGAGCGTTTCGGTACGCCCCGGCATCCGGACGAACTGGTGAACCACCAGTGCCTGGCCTACAAGGGCGTCACCGGCCAGCAGCGCTGGTTCTTCCGCCGGGACCAGGGCGACTGGACGTCCTACAGCGTCAAGGGCCCGATCACCGGCAACCACGCCGACACCCTGACCCACGCTGCCGAACAAGGCCTGGGGCTGGTGGTGTTCCCGTCATGGTTGATCGGTGAAGGCCTGCGCGCCGGCACGCTGCAGGCGGTGCTCAGCGACTATGAAGTGGCGACGACCCTGGAGCCGCAACAGATTGCTGCGCTGTGGCCGGGTAGCCGGCGGCTGTCGTTGAAGGTGCGGACCGTGATTGATTACTTCGTCGAGTGTTTTGGGGCAGTGCCTTACTGGGACCGTTGAGCAACTGTGGGAAACTATTCGGCCCGCACTGTCGGCAAAAATCCCCCTTCAAGTAAGTCCGATCTGATTTTCCACAACACGGGTCAAAAACCGCTTGCACTCGGGCAGACTTCGAGGAATTCCTTCAGGAGAGACGTCATGGATGCCAGTCATTACCCGTTCGGAAACCTGCAATCGTCCCCGCAAAAATCACCCTCCGCCAGCAGTCGGTTGATCTTTGCCTGCTTACGAAATTTTGGCTATATTTGGCCAAAACCTCGAGAAGACCAAATGATTACCGTACCGTTGGGTGAAGCAAAAAATAATTTATCAAAACTGGTCGATGATGCCGCCGCCGGCCAAATCATCACCATAGCCAAGCATGGGCGCGCGATGGCTCGCCTTGTTCCTGTCGGGAAACCGACAGGCCGGCGAATCGGCGCGATGAAGGGCAAACTGGTGGTGCCGGATGACTTCGATGCGCCATTGCCAGACGACATGCTGGATGCGTTTGAGGGAAACCACCCATGAGAATACTGCTGGATACCCACATCCTGCTTTGGGCCCTGAGCGATGATCCAAAACTGCCAGCGAAGGCCAGAAAGCTGATCGAGAACGCGGCTGAAATTTACGTCAGTGCCGCCACATTCTGGGAGCTGGCGATAAAGGTCGGGCTCGGGAAGCTCAACGTAAACCTGGACGAAATTCGCGAATACTGCCTGGAAAGCGGCTACGTGGAACTGCCCATCACCTCGGAGCACGCCATCGCGGTCAAGGACCTTGAACACCATCACAGGGACCCGTTTGATCGGCTCATCATTGCAACGGCTATCATTGAGCCGATGAAGTTAGTGACAGCCGACCCGATGGTGGCGAAATACACATCATTGGCCGTTTTGACTTAATTCACTTCGCTCAAAACAACCACTGCCCGATCAGCCAGGCATTCGCCCCGCTGATCACCACAAACAAGCTCCAGGCCAGCAGCCGCGTAGGCAAGCTATTGACGAACGGCCCCATAAGGCGCTTGTCACCCGTCATGCGGATCAGCGGAAACAACGCAAACGGCAACTGCAGGCTCAACACCACCTGGCTGAGGATCAGCAGCTTGCCGATGGCATCATCCCCCATCAGCCACACCCCGAGGAACGCCGGGATCAACGCCAGGCCACGGGTGATCAGGCGTCGCTGCCAGCAGGGAATGCGCAGGTTGAGGTAGCCTTCCATGATCACTTGCCCGGCAATGGTGCCGGTGAACGTGGAGCTCTGGCCCGAAGCCAACAGCGCAACACCGAACAGCACGCTGGCGAACGCGCCACCCACCAGCGGGTCGAGCAAGTGATAGGCGTCCTGGATTTCCACCACATCGGTGTGGCCAGTCTGGTGGAACGCGGCGGCGGCCAGTATCAGGATTGCCGCGTTGACCAGCAGTGCCAGGGACAGGGAACCGATGGTATCGATACGCGCCAGTTTCACCGCGTCCTGGCGGCTGGCCAGGTCCTTGCCGACCAGCCGGGTTTGCACAATGGAGCTGTGCAGGTAGAGGTTATGGGGCATCACCGTGGCCCCCAGTATGCCAATGGCCAGGTACAACGGTGCGGCATCACTGATGGCGGACAACGACGGGGTGAAACCACGAAACACGTCGGGCCAGTAAGGCTTGATCAGCACCAGCTCGATGAAGAAACACACGCCGATGGTCGCCACCAGTGCCAGCATGATCGCTTCCAGCCGGCGGAAACCTCGATTTTGCAGGGCCAGGATCAGCAAGGTATCGAAGGCAGTGATGACAATCCCGGTGGTCAGTGACACGCCCAGCAACAGGTGAAACGCCAGGGCGCAGCCGAGGACTTCGGCGAGGTCGGTGGCGATGATCGAGATTTCCGCAAGGATCCACTGCACGAACGACGAGCGCCGGCTGTAGCGCTCGCGGCTCAGTTGCGCCAGGTCCTTGCCGGTGGCGATGCCCAGCCGTGAGCACAGGCACTGCACCGCCATCCCCGCCAGGCTCGCCAGCAGCACCACGAACAACAGGTTGTAGCCGTAGCGCGAACCGGCCTCGATGGCCGTTGCCCAGTTGCCCGGGTCCATATAGCCGATGGAGATCAGCAAGCCAGGGCCGGCAAACATCAGCGCACGTTTGAAAAACGAGGCACGGGGATCAACGACGATGGAGCCGGCGACTTCCGGCGGGCAGAACGGGGCGGTAGCGATTTTGGGCAGGCTGAATTTCACGCGGGGTACCAGGCTTTCACACAAGACGTGAACGCAGCTTATCAGTCAGACGCAACGGTACGCATCACCGTCTCCCGGGGCAGATCAAATGCCTCTACCACCTGGACCACCAGATCCATCTCCTGGTTCAGTGCTTCACGCTCCAGGCGCTCGCGAATCACCCCGATCACCAGCACCGCCAGGGTGGTGATGGAATACGCGGGGCCGGAAAACGCCCGCACGCCGGTCACCAGCAGCATCGCCGCCGCGAGCGCCTGCCCCACCACCGGAATGGCCGTGGCCGCGCCCCGGCGCAGGATAAACCCGGTCAACCCGGCCAGCGCGGTCCCGCTGAGGGCAGTGGTGGCTGAGCGCCCGACATCGAAACGATTGAAAAAACCCTGCTCCTTTTGTGCCGCAGCCTTCAACTCTGCCTCGAACACTTGGCGATCAGCCTGGCTGAGCTTGTCCTTGTATTGCTCGATCAGCCGCTCGGCAACCTGTAACTCCAGATCCGCCAGGGCCACTTTCTCGATCGGTTGATCAAACTTGATACCCACCCGCTGCGCCACGTCCTGGGCGATTTCGCGATAGCTCACGCCATGACCACGGGCCAGGTTCATAAAGGTGTCGCCGCCCATGCGCTGCAACTCGATGGCCAGCTTCAAGGGCTCGCGCACGGTGGCGTCGATAGAGGCACTGCGCTTTTGCGCCATCAGCTCGGCGAAAAACTGCAATTCCTCCGGCCGCGCCTGCACCAGCAGCGGGAACAGCTCGACATCCTCTTGCGCAAAGCGCACTTCGCTGCTGCGTTGATCGGCGCGGATCATGCCCCGGCGTTCCTGCAGCAGGTCGGTGTACTGCACCACCGTCTTCAGTTGCGGCCAATACGCGGCGTGGTCGAACGTGGCCAGGTGCACGTTGGCGACCTTGGCCTTGAGCGCCGGTGTCAGCGGGATCGCATAACGACCGATGCAGCGCTCGGTGTCCGGCTTGAGCGCCAGCGCCCAATCCTTGCTCGAGTGGCAGTTGATCACCCGACCGCTGAGCGGCGCCGAGACCAGGTCCCAGGGGCTGGAGGTACAAATCGCACCGCCCATCAGCAGCAGGTTGTTCAGCGGCAACTCACGGGCCACCTCAGGGCTGGCCAGCAGGCTCTTGACCAGGATCCGCGCGCCCAGGGAGTGGCCGATCAGGTTGATCTGCCGCACCTTGATCGACTCGCCATGGAGGTAGTTGGCCAATTCGGGCAGCAGGCTTTTGGCGACCTCATCCACCCGCGCCTCGACGCTTTTGTAGTGGTCGAGGAAATAGGCAATCGCCTTGCCCACCCCGATGGTTGCGGCACCCAGGCTACCGCCACCCAGCATCGAGGTAATCACATCCTTGAACGGCGCAAACAGGTTTTCCAGGAAATGCCCTGCCGGCCAGAACAGCATCAGGTTGGTGGAGCCTTCGATGGTTGCCAGTTGCCGGGAGAAACTACCCAGTTGTTGCTGGTTGAAGAACGCCGAATAACCATGCACGTAGAGATTGAGCACATCCCCCTGGGGCTCGCCACACAACACAAACGTGGGCTTGCGGGTGCGGTGCATTTCATCCCACTGGTGTTGCATGTGACGGTGACTCCTGGCGACGACGGAGGGCGATAGTAACAAAGGGCGGGCTACGGGAATGTGAAAAACTGATACTCGGACTATCCACATCCCTGCACAGTGATGACAAGAAACGCGGATTTTGTTCGCAGATTCAGTCCATTAACCTTTGTCGGGTCAACCACTGAAACCGAGGAACACCATGAGCAAGCCCGAGTTTTTCATCACACCCGGTTACGGCGACATTGCACGCGAGACCCTGCATTACACCCAGGCGGTAAAAATCGGCAACCGCGTCGAAACCTCGGGCCAGGGCGGCTGGGATGACGAGTTCCAGATTCCCGAATCCCTCACCGACGAGATCGCCCTGGCCTTTCAAAACCTCGAACGCACCCTGGCGGCAGCCGGCGCCGGCTGGGAGCATGTGGTACACGTCAATTCCTACCACGTGGGAGGTTTCCCGCCGGAGGTGAACGAGCAGATGGTCAAGTGGTACCGCCATTACATGCCCAATCACGCCCCCATCTGGACTGAGCTGGGAGTAGAAGCCCTGGGGCTGCCGGCAATGCGCATTGAAATCCGCGTGACAGCGATTATTGCCTGACGCCGAACCGCTCGATCACCCAGTCGATAAACACCTTCAGCCGGGCGTTCTGATGGCGATTGGGTGGATAGATGATGTGCAAGGGCGTGGCGGGCCGGGTCCAGTCTTCGAGTACCGGGACTAACTGGCCTGCCTCTACGTAGTAGTCAACGATGGTCTTGAAATGCTGCCCGACGCCCAGGCCGGCGAGCAGCATTTCCTTGAGGCCGTTGCCTTCGTTGGTGGAAAACGCGCAGTTGCCTACCTCATACCGAGTCGCGCCCTTCTCGAAAATCAACGGCTCCGGCTTACCCGACCCGGCAAAGAAATACCCCGCCTTGAGGTGGTTCTTCTCGAGGTCTTCGGGAGACACGGGCGTACCCATGCGCTCCAAGTAACCGGGCGCCGCGCACGTGACGTACTCGAGGTCGACAACCTTGCGGGCGATCATTGCCATGTCATCGAGCTTGCCAGCGCGCAGCACGCAATCCACACCCTCCCCCACGATATTCACGGCGCGGTCGCTGATGCCCAGGGCGATGGTGATCTCAGGGTACTCACGATGAAAATCCACCAGCGCCGGGATCAGCAGGCAATTGGCAAAGGACGCCGGCGCATCCACTTTCAGGTGGCCGCCGGGCTTGAGCTTCTGCCCGCGCAGGGCATTGTCCAGTTCATCGAGTTCCGCCACCAGGCACAGCGCGTGGCTGTAGTACTCCAACCCCTCCGGCGTCGCCGCCAGCGCACGGGTGGTGCGATGCATCAACTTGACGCCAAGGTGCTTCTCCAGGTCCGTGATGAGTTTACTGACGGTGGAACGCGGCAGTGCCAGTTGGTCGGATGCGCGGCTGAAGGAGCCGGTTTCGACGACACGGACGAAGGCACGCATGGCGAGGAGCTGGTTCACGTTGATGTCCGATGAGGGCAAGAATGGCGAGTATTGTCCATTAAGCTGCACAATGACGACAGGCATTCAGCGAACAAAAAAGCCCGGCGCATGGCCGGGCTTTTGACGGAGCGGATGACTCAGTGGGCAAAGTTCTCGATCTTTACCTGGCCATCAGGAAACGTAGCGACAATCTCCAGTTCTCCTCCCATGGCGCGAATGTAGTTACGCAGCGTGCTGATATACATGTCGGTGCGCCGCTCCATTTTGGACACTGCCGCCTGATTGATATTCAGCGCCTTGGCCAGCGTATCCTGGCTCATCTGTTGCGCCTTGCGCAGTTCATGCAGGGGCATTTCTTTCAGGTGTTGCTGGAAGATGCGCTCTGCATCGGCCCGGGCTTGCGGTGTCATGCGAGCCTGCAGCTCACTGAATTTTTTAGCCATGGTGACGGCCCTCTTTAAGCAGTGTTTCCAAATATTCGTCATACAACTTCTCAGCCAGCGGGACGTATTCGTCATACCACCGGCCTCGACCGGTTTTATCCCCGCCAATCAGCAACAAGGCACACCGGCGCGGATCAAATGCATACAGAACGCGGTAAGGCCGCCCGGCATGTTGCACCCGCAACTCTCGCAGGCAGCCATGCCTGGAGCCCTTGATGTCACTGCTGTGGGGGAAGCCAAGGCCTGGCCCCAGAAGGCCCAGTAAATCCACACTGGCCGATACTGAGGATTGCTCCTTTGCATCCAGACCGCCCCACCAGATTCCAAACTCGTCCGTGTATTCAACGTCCCAACTCATGCAAATATGCCATCCATGGAATATAAACTCAAGGGCATAACTGTAGGAGTTCCTGGCGTGTACAGGCTTCCGTTTGTCCCGGAAAAGTGTTTGTAGATTATTCCCGCACAATGCTCAGCCCATAAAAAACCACCCTTTCGCGCGGCTGAAGACACGACCACAGCGCCGGCACCACGGATGATGCCGACCGCCACGTGCATAAAACTCATTGAAATAAATGGTATTAATAGTTTGGAGAGTGCCGCGAAGGAACCGGACGACATCCAATGAACCCGGAGGCGAAGGCCTTGGGACCTGCAAAGCAAGCTCGCTCCTACAGTAAAACCTGTTGATTCAGCAAAACGATCCCGGAGTCCCCAATGCCCCATGAAGGCAACCTGTTACAAGCGGCCGTTGTATTCCTGCTCGCTGCCGTCCTGACCGTGCCCCTGGCCAAGCGCCTGCAACTGGGTGCCGTGCTGGGTTACTTGCTGGCCGGAGTGATCATCGGCCCATCGGTGCTGGGCCTGGTGGGCAACCCGCAAAGCGTCAGCCAGTTTTCCGAACTTGGGGTGGTATTGCTGCTGTTCATCATTGGCCTGGAGTTGTCACCGAAGCGTCTGTGGGTGATGCGCAAGGCAGTGTTCGGTGTAGGCCTGGCGCAGGTGTTGCTGACGGGCACCGTGATCGGCGTGGTCGCGCTGTTCGTGTTTGGCCAATCATGGAACAGCGCGATTGTGCTGGGCCTTGGCCTGGCGCTCTCCTCCACCGCGTTTGGCCTGCAAAGCCTCGCCGAGCGCAAGGAACTCAACCAGCCCCACGGGCGACTGGCCTTTGCGATTCTGTTGTTCCAGGACATCGCCGCCATCCCGTTGATCGCCATGGTGCCGCTGCTCGCGGGCAGCGATCATCCCGCCACCACCTCCCAGGGCCTGCGACACGGCCTGGAAGTACTGGGCAGCATCGCCGTGGTGATCATCGGCGGGCGCTATCTGTTGCGGCCGGTGTTTCGCATCGTCGCCAAGACCGGCCTGCGGGAGGTCTCCACCGCCACCGCGTTGCTGGTGGTGATCGGCACCGCATGGCTGATGGAATTGGTGGGCGTATCCATGGCCCTCGGCGCCTTCCTCGCCGGGTTGCTGCTGGCAGACTCCGAATACCGGCATGAGCTGGAATCGCAGATCGAACCGTTCAAGGGCCTGCTGCTGGGTCTGTTTTTTATCAGCGTGGGCATGGGCGCCAATATCAGCCTGCTGTTCAGCGCGCCGGTGATCGTGCTGGGGCTGACCCTGCTGCTGATCGCCATCAAGTTGCCGCTGCTGTTTTGCGTGGGTCGCCTGGCAGGCGGCCTGAACCCTGAAAGCGCGCTGCGCCTGGGCGTGGTGCTGGCAGCCGGTGGTGAGTTCGCATTCGTGGTGTTCAAGATCGGCCGCGACCAAGGCCTGTTCGAGCCGCACCTCTACGACATCCTGGTGTTGACCATCACCCTGTCCATGGCCGTGACGCCATTGCTGCTGTTGCTCTGCCCGAAGCTGTTCAAGCCCAAGGCCAAGCCGGTGGAAGTGCCCGAGGAATACCGTGCCATCGAAAGCGATGCGCCACGGGTGGTGATCGCCGGGATGGGCCGCATGGGGCAGATCGTGGCGCGGATCCTGCGGGCACAGAACATCTCGTTCATTGCCCTCGACACCTCAGTGGAAACCATCGAACTGACCCGCAGTTTCGGCGGCATGCCGGTGTTCTACGGCGACCCGCAGCGCCCGGAAATCCTTCACGCAGCGAAAGTCGACCAGGCCGAGTTTTTCGTGATCGCCATGGACGACCCCGAGATCAACATCAAGACCGCCGCGCTGGTACGCAGCCTCTACCCGCACATGAAGATCATCGCCCGCGCCCGTAACCGCCAGCATGTGCACCGCCTGGTGGACCTCGACGCGTCACCGGTGCGCGAGACGTTTTACTCCAGCCTGGAAATGAGCCGCCGCACCCTGGTGGGCCTTGGCTTGACCCAGGCCCAGGCCGACGCGCGCATCAGCCGCTTCAAAAACCATGACCTGCAATTGCTGGCGGCCCAACACGCCGTGTATGACGACGCGGCCAAGGTGATGCAGTCTGCCCAGGAAGCCCGGACGGAACTGGCACGGCTGTTTGAGATGGACCGGATCGAGGAAGAGTCCGACAAGGTGTAGGGATGGAGATGAACGATCTTGCGAGTTTTCTGACAGAATACGGCGCAATTTCGTTCATCCCTGGAGAGCTTCATGGCCACCCTCAGCAAGACCGCAGCCCTCTTGGCCCTAGCGCTGGCCGCCGGCTTCGGCGCCAGCCAAGTCCTCGCCGCCAGCAAGCCAGCGGCGCAGAAGACCGCCACCCAGACCATCTCCACCCTGGATGGCAAGTTCAGCTTCAACCTGCCCAAGTCCTACCTGGCCGACCCACTGCCGGCCGGTGATGCCGAGCACGGCACCGCAGGCGCCAGCGGCACGATGTACAGTGACCAGGCCACCAAAAGCGTGATCTTCGTCGTCGAAAAACCGAGTGTCGCCGGCCTGATCAAGGACAACGACCCGCAGTTCCTCGACGGTGCCGTGGCGGATTTCGTCAAGGAACAAAGCGCCGCCCTGCCGGACTTCAAGAAAGGCGCCGAGAAGAAACTCACCGTGAAAGGCCTGGCCCTGCGCCAGGTCGACAGCACCGCGACCATGGGCGGTGGCAAGACACTGAGTTCCACCTTCCTGACGGGCGCTGGCAGCCACCAATTGGTGGTGCAGGCCATTTCCCGGGCGGATGATGAAGCCGGTCATGCACTGTTGGTGAAGCAAATTATCGGCGGTAAATAACCCGATTTATCTGGCAATGAAAATCCAATGTGGGAGCGGGCTTGCTCGCGAATGCGGTGGGTCAGTTAATACATGTGCTGACTGAAATACCGCCTTCGCGAGCAAGCCCGCTCCCACATTTTTTATCGCGTCCACATCGCAGGACTCAGCGCAGGCTCTTTTCCAGCCACTGCTTCAAGTCCAGCAACTCCGCCTCACCGACGGTATGAATCATCCCCGGGTAGCCGTGGAATTCCGGGGTGAGGCCAATCCCCTGCAATACCTCGTTGGCCCGCGTTGCCGAGTAGTACGGCAGCGCCTGGTCCAGCGTCCCGTGACCGATGAAAATCGCCAGCTTGCCCAGTGGCGCATCCGGCTTGAGTTCGGCCTTGAGTACCGGCAGCAGGCTGCCGCTCAACGCCGCAATCCCGCGCAGGGTTTCGGGATGTCTTAACCCGACTTCGTACGACATGATCGCACCCTGGCTGAACCCCACCAGAAACACCCGCTCAGGTTGGGTGTGGTACTTGGTGGTGGCCTGGGCGACGAAGGCTTCGATCAGCTTGGCGCTGCTCTGCAGGTCGGCGGTCTCGCCATCAAAATCGCCATCGCCCGGCTTCTTGCGAAACCAGCGATAACCACCGCCCTCCACCGGCATCGGTGCCCGTGCAGACAGGTAGGTCCAGGTCGACGGCAAGCGGTCCTTGAGCCCGAACAGGTCGGCCTCGTCACTGCCATAACCGTGCAGGAAGATCACCAGCGGCTCGTTGCGGGCATCGCTTTGGGTCTGTTCCAGGTAAGGCAGCGGCAGGTCGGTGTGCAATACGTCTTCGGCCTGTGCGGCGCCGGTAAACAGCGCCACCGTCAGGGCAATCAGTTTGAGCATGAGCATCAACCTCTAGGGTTTGCGCAACAAATAGGTATCCATGATCCAGCCATTGGCCTGGCGCGCCGCCTTGCGCACACGTTCAATCTCTTCGGCAACCTCGGCCACTTTGCCGCTGATCAGGATTTCATCCGGTGTGCCCAGGTAGGCGCCCCAGTAGATATCCAGGTCCTGATCGGCCACGGTGCGGTAGGAATCTTCGGCATCGAGCATGACAACCAGGGTGTCGGCATCACTCGCCTGCCCCGCCGCCAACCGGCGCCCGGTGGTGATTTCGATGGAGCGACCGATGCGGTTCAGCGGCACTTTGTGCTGCGCCGCCAAGGCCTGGACGCTGGTGATCCCGGGGATCACTTCAAATTCGAATTCGCAGCTGCCGCTGGCAAGGATCGCCTGCAGGATACGAATGGTGCTGTCGTACAGTGCGGGGTCGCCCCAGGCCAGGAATGCGCCCACTTCGCCGTCGGCCATTTCTTCATTGATCATCCGTTCGAAGGTCTGCTGCTTGTCGCGGTTCAGGTCCTTCACGGCGGTGGTGTAGTCGATATCGCCACGCACCCGCTCGGGGCAATCGGCCTCGACAAAGCGGTAGGCGTGATCGGTGATGTAGGTCTCGCAGATTTCCCGGCGCAGGTCGATCAGCTTGTCCTTGCTCTGGCCCTTGTCCATCAGGAAAAACACGTCGGTGCGGTTGAGCGCCTTGACCGCCTGCATCGTGATGTAGTCAGGGTTGCCGGCGCCAATGCCGATGATCAGGATGCGTTTCATGGGAAAGTCTTCATGGGGGGTCTCGGTGCGGGGAACGGATTTTGCCATGTTCGGGACGTCAGGCGTGAGTTTCCAGGCGCAGGCGCCAACGCCCATTGAAGCGCAACTCGGTGGATGACAGCGGTTCCACGTCGATCAGGTTGAACATGGCGGGTGGGCATTGCATGACATGCAGCAGCGCTGCGCGGATCACAAATGGATGCGTCACCGCCACGACATGCCCCGGGGATTGCTCGAGGGACTGCAACCACTGCCCTATCCGCTCACACAGTTGCACTACCGACTCGCCGCCGTGGGGCGCCGAGGTGCTGTCGGTCAACCAGGCCTGAAGCGCTTCGGGTTCGGCCTGCTGAACCTCCTCGATCGCCAACCCTTGCCAGCGGCCAAAATCACAATCGCGCAGGGCTGTTTCAACCAAAGCATCGTCGGCAAACAGCGCCGCCGTCTGCCGGGTACGCGCCTCCGGGCCGCACAGCACCCGGGGTGCACGCTTGAAGCGTTGCGCCTGGGAACGCGCCGCCTGCTGCCAGTCCATCTCCACCGACTCATCCAGCGCAAAGCGTGCCTGTTTCTGGGCACGGGTGCTGGCGTGGGCAACAAGGGTCAAACGGGTGGCCTGCATGACAAATCGCTCTGGTTTTAAGGTGCAGTCAGCGTAGACTTGCGAAGTTGTTTCAACATGTTTCAACTATTCTGCAACAGGAAGCCGGTTCAATGCCGGCGCGGTCGCGCCACTGTATTCGGCCTTTTAGCCGTAAGCCAGACCCTGTTTCAGCCAACTCGCTATCCATTTCGGGACGCGTCATCCCTGGAGGTTCTCATGGCTTATACCGCTGCAACTGGCTCCGACGTTTCAATACCGTCCATTCCCCTGGGCGAAATCCTGCCCTGGGCGATCTTCGGCGGCCTGCTGCTGTTGCTCGCGATTTACTTCGTCGGCGCCGAGCAAGGCGCGACGGCCGTGTTCAAAGGCATGTACGTGCATGAGTTTGTGCATGACGGTCGCCACCTGCTGGGTTTCCCCTGCCATTGATTGGAGCGTGACGACATGACAGGGCATTTACTCGTTCGCGGGATGCTGGTGGGCCTGCTCGCCGGCATCCTGGCCTTCGGCTTCGCCAAGACCTTTGGTGAGCCGCAGATCGACAAGGCCATCGCCTTCGAAGATCAGATGGCACAGATGCACGGCGACGCGCCGGAAGAAGAACTGGTGAGCCGCGAAGTACAAAGCACCTTCGGCCTGTTCACCGGCGTGGTGGTGTACAGCGTCTCCCTGGGTGGCATTTTCGCCCTGGTGTTCGCCTACTCCCTGGGCCGCATCGGCAAGGTCGGCCCCCGTGGCTTGGCAGCGCTGCTGGCATTGGCGGCGTTTGTGACGATCATCGTGGTGCCGGGGCTGAAGTATCCGGCCAACCCGCCATCGGTGGGCGACCCCGCCACCATCGCGCAACGCACCAAGCTGTTCTTCCTGATGCTGCTGGTGTCGGTGGCGGCTGCGGTGATTGGGATCAACGCGGCGCGCAAGCTGATTGCCAGCCGTGGCCTATGGGCAGGCGCGATCCTCGGTGTGGCGCTGTATATCGTGATCGTGTCGGTGGCCGGCAGCTTGTTCCCGACCATCAACGAAGTGCCGGAACAGTTCTCGGCAGTGTTGCTGTGGAAATTCCGCGTGGCCTCCCTGGGGATTCAACTGGTGCTGTGGACCACCCTGGGCCTGGTGTTCGGCGCCGTGGCCGAGCGCAAACTGAGCCAGCCTCGGGCGCGTCTCAACTCCTGACGGTACAGGTAGCCGCCGACACATCGGCGGCTACCGGCATTCACACCCCGGGCCGCGCCAGGTAGAACACCTCGTAGCCATTGCCCGGATGGTTCACATCCAGCGCCTTGCCCGACAAGGTAATTCGCACCAGCTTCCACGCCTGCACATCCAGCGCCAGAAACACCGCGAAGTTATCGCTGCTGTCCGCGAGCTGCTGGTTGCGGGCCTTTTCTGCGGCGAGGATTTGCCCGCGGTCCGCCCCCGGCGCCAGCGCCCACTCCTCCCGATACAGGCTCAAGGCGTCTTGCGCCGGACCTCGCTGCACATCCAGCGGTAACCAGGACTCAATGTGCGGCTGGCCAAAACTGTCGAGGACCTTCTGGAAGCGCTCGCCGAGCAAGAAATCCGCAGCCTGCAAAGGATCCGACCACAGATAAACCGACGAATACAGGTTACCCACCCCCGGCCCCTGCCCTCGCTCCTGGGCGATAAACGCCTTAAACAGCAAACCCTCGGCATGATCCCACAACGGCCCCAGGCGAGCGGCCCGCTCACGGATGACACCCATGTCGTAATCGGCTGGCAAGCGGTGTGAATACTGTTTGGCAAACATCATGGCGCTCCTGTTCAGATGAGTGCCCAGCTTGCGCAGTGCCCATGATTTCAGCAAGATATCACCAGATATAGGTGTGATAAGGAACTGAAATGAGCGACACACTCAAGCCGCTGGATATCGACACCGTGCACGCCTTCGTCCTGGTCGCCGATTTCGCCAGCTTCACCCGCGCGGCCCAGGCACTGGACACCTCGCAGGCAGCCATCAGCCTCAAGCTCAAGCGCCTGGAAGAACGCCTCGGTTATCGCCTGCTGGTGCGTACACCGCGGCATGTGCGTCTGTCGCCCCAGGGCGAGCAGTTCATCGTCGCCGCCCGCGCATTGCTCAATGCCCACGAACGGGCGTTGGGTGACATGGGCAATGGCGCCCCGCGACGGTTGGTGATCGGCATCAGCGACCACGTGGCCGGGCCGGACCTGCCACTGTGGCTCAGCCGCCTGGCCGCCTATGACCCGCTGGTGATCCTGGAGGTGCGGATTGCATCGTCCCGCGACCTGGTGGCGGCGTTCGACCGCAACGAACTGGACGCGGTGATCGTGCGCAACGAAGGCGATCGCCAGGACGGTGAGGTATTGGTGGTGGAGCGCTTTGGCTGGTTCGCCGCGCCTACCTGGCAGCACACGCCCGGCACGCCCCTGCGCATGGCAACCATGGCCTCGCCCTGCGGCGTGCGACACCTGGCGGTACGCGCGCTGGATGAGGCGCGGATTGACTGGACCGAAGTGTTTGTCGGCGGCGGCGTAATGGCGGTGGGTGCGGCAGTCAGCGCCGGCCTGGGTGTGGCGGCGCTGGCCCGGCGAGTGGCGCCGGCGGGCGCCGTGGACGTCAGCGAACAGTACGGATTACCGGCATTGCCCGTCAGTGAAATCGTGCTGCATAGCCGCATCAGCGACGGCCGCTCCCGCGAGACATTGCGGGCGTTGAGCGCAACCTTCAGAGGGGTTCTGGAGCGTTAGATTGCATCTGGGTATACCGCCCGCGCACGAACCGCTCCAGTTCATCGCCCGGCAGCGCCTTGCTGAAGTACCAGCCCTGGATGATCAGCTCCGAGCCCGACTGCAAAAACGCCAGTTGCTCGGCGGTTTCCACGCCCTCCACCACCACCCCGAGGTTCAACGCCTCACAGAACCGCAGCATCCCGGTCAACACCTGGGCGCCCTTTGGATCATGCTGGGCGACCACGAAACTGCGATCGATCTTGATGAAATCCACGGGGAACTGGTGCAGGTAACTCAGCGCTGAAAATCCGGTGCCGAAGTCGTCGATATACACCTTGGCACCAATCGCCTGGAGCTTCTCGATCATCTGCCGCGTGCCCTGGATATCGCCCACCAGCGCATCCTCGGTGATCTCCACCGAAACCTGCCCGTGGGCCTGGGCCAGTATCTCCACCAGCCGATCACCATACGCCGGGGTAGTCAGCGTGGCGCTGGAGATATTGATCGTCATCGGCAACGTAAACCCGACCTTCTGCCACTTCTGGTACTGGCGCACAGCCTGGGATGCCACCCACACATCCACGTCGGGCATCAACCTGGCATGGGCCAGCCATTGCAGGAACTCCCAGGGTGAATGCACCGTACCTTCGGCGTCCCGGGCCCGCATCAACGCTTCGCAACCGGTGCATAGCCCGGTCCGGGTGGAAATCTGCGGCTGGAATTCGAGGTAGAACTCGTAGTCGCTGATCTGCTGGATATGGCTCAACTCGCTGACCTGGCGCGCCTGGGCCTTGTGGGACGCCATCACCGGGTCCAGCTCCAGCAAGCGGCCTTTTTCTTCCAGGCCGCGAAAGGTCATGTCCAGCGACTTCAAATACACCGTGCCGCCCTCCGTGGCCTGGCGGTTGATCGCGCGCACATAGGGCGCATAGATCAGCATGCCAACCCCCAGCAACACCACCTGCAGCAACACTGCCGCGAGATCGCCGTGGGTGCTCAGGTAGGCGTTGAGCAACACCGGCGCGGTAAATGGCACGCTCACCACCGCAGGCGACACCCAGCCAATCTGCACCACCATCAACGCCAGTATCACGTTGAACGCCGGGACCACCAGAAAGGGAATGAACAGCCGCGGGTTAAGAATGATCGGCAAGCCAAACAACAGCACTTCACTGACATTGAACAATGACAACGGCAGGCTCGCCATCGCCACCAATCGCATGGACCGGCTTTTGGAAAACAGCAGGATCGCCAGCAGCAGGCACAGGGCACCACCCGAACCGCCGATAAACGCGAAACTACCCAGCAAGCCGCCATTCAGTAGATATTTGACCGGCTCGCCCGCGGCCACCGCCGCATTATTGAGCCCGACCGCCTGGTCCAGCACATCAAAAAACGGCTGCATGGCGTAGACCCCATGGATCCCGAAAAACCACAGCAGCGAATTCATCAGGGTCACAAACAGGCCGCTGCCATAGGGCGTCTCCAGTGCATCGAGCACCTGCGGCCCCTGAAGCTGTGCCACCTGCGGAATCTGCAACAGCAACGACAGCACGAGCACCAGCCCGAGCGCCGTGATCGCCCCCGGCACCACCATATTGAGGGTGCCCTTGAGGTTGTGCCCCACCAGGTCTTCGTTGATCAACCGCGTCCAGCGACGCCGATGCAGCCAGGCGATGGCGGGCACATTGATCAGCGGTGAGGCGATGGCGATGAACAACACGAAGGTCGCCGAGGCTCGGGGAAAATCCCGCAGCACAAACGTGGCGATCACTACATGGGCCAGGCACAGGAACGCTACCGGGAGTTGCGGCAGGCGGTGCTGGATCGCGAGCATGTAACCGATGGAGGCTGCCACCAGCAGCGGGATCACCGAGCTGATCTGGTTGTGCAACCCCGCCAGGAAGGCCACCACCTGAGGGTCGAAACCCAGCACTCGGGCGCATTCGGACAGGATCAGGAAACCGGCCGATACCAGCAGGCACGGCAGGATCCACAACAGCCCCTCGCGTATGGCCCGCAACGACTCGGTACTGGCGAGGGCCGCCAGCCGCTGGGTGAAGAAAAGCTTGAACAGCGTTTGCGCCATCACCTGTCCCTCGGTCCCTGATGCCAGGGTCGCAAAATAACACCTGGCTGTCGCCTTATCACGGGGTAACGCTACACGCCCTGACACCGCAAGCGAAAGGCTTTTGCCGCCCCTGGCGCATTTATTCAGAATCACCGCAGGGGCTTGCTGCTTGTCGATTGGCTCGGGTTGGCCCATCCTTTGGCACACTGGTTGTCGTAAAAAACGACGCACCCCTCGAACGGACTCGACTGATGCTGCGATTCACTCCCCTCATGGCCTGTGCGCTGCTTGGGCTGACCAGCCCGTTGGCCGGCGCCGCCACCCCGACCTTCGCCGATGCCCAGGCCAGCGACCCGGCAAGGCTGCAATGGATGGTCGGCGCACCGCCGCCGGCCGACCGCACCGTACGCTTTGAAGACGGCAGCTATTTCCGCTTCCCGGCGATGCGCTGGAGTGTCGCCAACTTTCGCCAATTGATGCCCACGGTGAACGTCTCCCGCGGGCTCGGCGCACCGCTGGCATTGCCACGCAAACTCGACCCGGCACTCGATGCAATCCCCGTGCAGCCAGTGGGTGCAGCCCAGCCGCTGACCTGGCGCCAGGCCCTGGACGCCACCTACACCGATGGCATCGTGGTGATGCATCGCGGCACGGTGGTTTATGAGCGTTATTTCGGGGTGCTCAAGGAGGATGGGCAACACGCGGCCATGTCGGTCACCAAATCGGTGATCGGTACCCTGGGCGCGATGCTGGTGGCCGATGGCACCCTGAACCCACAGAAAAAGATCGTCGACTATGTGCCCGAACTCGGCCGTTCGGCCTTTGGCAGCGCCACCTTGCGCCAGGTGCTGGACATGACCACCGCCCTGGACTACAGCGAAGATTATGCCGACCCCAACGCCGAAGTCTGGGCCCACGCTCAGGCCGGCAACCCGCTGCCCAAACCCAAGGACTACACCGGGCCGCGCAGCTACTACGAGTTCCTGCAAACGGTTAAGCAGCGCGGCGAACACGGGCGTGCCTTCGGCTACAAGACCGTCAATACCGACGTACTCGGCTGGGTGATTGCCCGCGCGACCGGGCGCAATGTCGCGCAACTGCTCAGCGAACGCATCTGGAGTCGGCTTGGCGCCGAACAGGACGCCTACTTCACCGTTGACTCCATCGGCACACCCTTCGCCGGTGGCGGCCTGAACACCGGGCTGCGGGACCTGGCCCGGTTTGCCGAGATGCTGCGCAACGGCGGGCGCTTCAATGGCCAGCAGATCGTGCCCGAAAACGTGGTGACGGATATTCGCCAGGGCGGCGACAAGCAGGCGTTCGCCCAGGCCGGCTACGCTCAATTGAAGGGCTGGAGCTATCGCAACATGTGGTGGGTAACCCACAATCCCGACGGCGCCTTCATGGCCCGCGGGGTGCATGGCCAGAGCATCTACATCGACCCCAAGGCCGAAATGGTGATTGTTCGCTATGCCTCCCACCCGGTGGCCGGCAACGCCGCCAATGATGGGGTGACCTTGCCCGCCTATGCAGCCATGGCGGCTTTTTTAATGTCCAAGCCACACTGACCGTCTCTCTTACCGTGGAGTAAACCTTTGTCCCAACCCGGCGAAAACCACCAGCTAGCCCTGGACCGATTCTTGAGTGAACACCCGGCCCTGGCCGCGGAACTGAATACATTGAACCCCCTGGCGGCCCAGGCCAAAGGGGAAACCATGGAGCAGTACCGCGCCGAGCGCCTGCATGAAGCCTTCGAGGCAGAAGCCGAGCAACAGGGCTTGTTCGCCTGGGAACTGACGCTGAAATTGACGGCGCATTCCCCGGCGGAGTTCGAGGCGCAACGCCTTGAGGTGCACAAGGAGGTGGCGCAAATGGCAGGCCTGAGTTGGTTCGAGTATTGCCAGCTGCACGACTTGCCCGTCTAGAACCAGCGGCCCAGGCCCTTCCTGCGATCAGCGAGCACCGCGCGTAATTCATCAAGGGTAACGGCCCTGCGTTCAGGGTCAGCCGTCAACGCCGTACGCAATACAGGCCAGCAATGACGAGGCAGTTGCCTGGGCCGGGCCGGCCTGTCACTGGCGTGGCGCCGGCCTTGTGCCAATTCGTACAACACACAGGCCACTGCATACAGGTCGGCGCTGGCCGACAGTGCTCCGCCAGCCAGCAACTCCGGCGCGGCGTACGCGGGCGTCCAGGCATTGAAGCGGCTGCGACTCAAGCCTGGAGAACCCGCCGGGGCCTGCCCGCAAGCCTCGCCCAGACCGAAATCGAACAAGCGCAACCCGCCGTCTCCCACCATGACATTGGCGGGTTTCACATCCCCGTGCAGCACACCCTGCTGATGGCTATGGCGCAACGCGTCGAGCAATTGCATGGCGATGCCTTGCAGCGCTTGCCAGGGTAAACCGCCGGGGCACTCCAGCAGCAACCGGTCCAGAGTCATGCCCTGGAGCAGTTCCATGGTAAAGAATGCGATCTGGCCGGGAGCATCCACTTCAAATGAATACACACGCACCACCTGCTCATGCCGCAGGCTGCGGGTCAGGGCAAACTCGTTGTACAGCAACACGTGGGCATCCGCAGACTCGCGGATGGCTTCGCCCAACACCTTGATCGCGACACTGGAGCAGGGTTCGCCAAACTGTTCGTGCAGCAGGTCCCGCGCACGATAGACCACGCCCATGCCGCCTGCGCCCAACACGCGCTCGATCAGGTATCGCCCGGCCAGCAACTCGGGGGCTCCGTCGCGCGGTGGGTTTACCGGGGCCTTGGCAAAGGCAAAGTGGGTCAGGTCGCGCATGACTGCACCACCACAGCGGTCAGGTTGTCGCCGGCCGTGCCGCGCAAGACACCTGCAAACAGCTGGTCCAGGACACGTTGCGGATTTCCCTGGCTCAAGGCCTGGCCTAACTCAGAGTGGCTAAGCGCCTGGTACAGGCCGTCGCTGCACAACAGAAACACATCCCCTGCCAAGGTACCGAGTTCCAGGACCTGCGGGCTCAGTGGTGCCCGCGAGCCGATGGCCCGGGTCAAGGCCCGTGCGTCTGGATGGGCCCTGGCCTGTTCCGGGCTCACCTGCTGGTCAATCAATTGCTCACACAGCGAGTGGTCTCGCGACAGCTGGTACAGCGTCTGCCCGCGCCACAGATAGCAACGACTGTCACCGGCCCAGACACACGCAGCGCGATCGCCCTGAAGCAACAACGCCACGACCGTGCTTCCCATGATGGCCTCGGCGCCATCGGAGGCCAGCGTCAATTCATCGCCCAGCCGCCGGTTGAGCCATTGCAGGCAACGACGGGTCGCCTCGACGCGTTCATCCAGGCTGCCCTGGCCGGGCAATGACGCCAGGCCATCGACCACCAGCTGGCTGGCGATATCCCCCGCCTGATGCCCGCCCATCCCGTCCGCCACGGCCCAGCAGCGCGTCCCGGGGCAATCGAGAAAGGCATCCTCGTTGCGTAAACGGACCTTTCCACGGTCTGTGCGACCGGCGCTGTGCCAGCGGTCGCGAGGTTGGCTCACAACTGCTCCGGCAGGCGAAAAGTTCGCCACTGCGCCATCTGGAATGGATTGGGTGTGCGTCGGCTGGTCAGCAGGTAGTTGGCGCGCAAGCCTGCCAGGTCAGCCTTGAGGATCAGCTCATCCTGCCCGCTGGAGGGTTCGCTCTGCATCAAGTCGAACAAGCGAAACAGGGACCAGGCCCCGGTATTTTTTTCGAGCCCCAACGCCCGCTCGCTGCCCCGCTCCAGCACCAGGCTGCTGCGACCATTCTCAGCCTCGGCTGGCCATTGCATCGCCATGGGGACAATCGGCCCGTGCCGGTACTCCATCTGCTGGCCACCCAAACGCAAGACCGCACGACTCACCGACGGGTCCAGGCTATAGGGTGCGAGCGTGAAACGAACCTGCAAGTCCCCCGGCTCATCCGCAAAAAAACCGCGCCTGATCACCTGCACCTTCGCCTGCTGGTCGAGCAACGCCCGAGACATCGGCAAGCTGCGCCCATCCAGGCTACGCAGCCTGTAGCGCCCGGAATCACCGCTGACAAAAGGCTTCAGATAGCTGTCAAAGAATCGCGCCATGATCCCCTCAGGCTTGAAAAACTCCTGGAAGTCGTTGAGGGAAACGTCGCTGCTGGCGTGGGCATTGAACGGGAAACGCAGCTTGATCGCCCTGCTGTAGAAACCATATACCTCGCTCTGATAACGCTGGTTCACATGCCGATAGGCCTGGTCGAGCAGGCGGCGCCAATGCTCGTCGGCCAGGCTTTCGAACCAGCCCGCCAGCGGCAGCGGCAAACGCGCGGCCACGTTGCGCAGGTTACTCAGCGCATCCTGTTGCCCCTGGATCCGCCGCTTGACCATCTCGAACGCGACCGGCTCCGGCGCGCCTTCGCGATTCAAGCTCGCCAACTGCAGGTGCAAGTCGTTGAGCGCCTGTAACACGCCGGTCAACTCGGCCCCCGGGCTCTCCTGGCTGTCCAGCAACTGGTGCAAGGGCTCGAAGCGGCGCTGCATGGCTCGCCGTGCGCTGTCGGGCAAGGCATTGACCAGCCCGGCGGCGGTCGGCAACCGCTCTGCCGCAGGCCCAGGCAGCTTGGCAGCCAGCTCGTCGAGGCGCTCACTGGCCGACGGCAGGCGCGTGTGGTCACGAACCTGCTGCAACAACTGCAACAACGGCGACTGGGCCGACGTCAAGCTGGCGAGCTGCTCGGCGCCTTGCCTGGAGTTTTCAGTTTCACGCAGGCCAACCTGCCCAAGCGCCTCGCTCCAGGCATCGGCATACTCGCTGAAGTAGCGTTGTTCAAGCTCCACCATCAACCGTTGCAAATCCATGGCGCTCAGGTCGGCGCCCTCTCCCAGCACCCAGTTGTCCTGGACGATGGTATTCACCAGCCGCGCGCCCTGCGCTTCAAAATGCCGTTGGTACGTGCGGGTATAAAACCCCGGAATGGAACGCTCGCCCCCCTCAAACACCCGCCCGTGTGCAAGGCGCAACGGTTCAAGGCCGCGAGCTTGTTCGCGCAGCACCCGGTACACCACGTCAACCAGCGATTCGCCCCGCAACACGTGGCGCGCGCGGGCCACCAGCTCGTCATCGAGCGGCTGCACGAACGGCTGCTCAAGCAAGCGCGCGAAATGTTCATTCAACCGGTTTTGCACGGAGGGCTCACCGGCAAACCGTACAGACCAATGCCCCGCCACCCGCTCACGCAGCCAGCCGACATCCCGCCGCTCCCGCAGGTTGAGCATCAGGTACGCCCGGAGGTTATCCAGCAGCCGCTCACGATCTTCCAGGCTGCCGCGAACCTGTTCCTGCAGCATCTCGCTGACCTGGGACAGCAACAGCCGGCCCAAGGCACGCTCGTAGGCCTGCTCCAGCACCGGCCGGCTGATACTGCCCTGATACAACCCCATCCGCTCAACCAGCCTGGCTTCGCCCGGCAAGGGGAAAATCCGCGTGGCCGCCAGGCGGCTGTCCAGCAGCGGCAGGAGTGCCTGGGTAGCGTCTGACCCAGGCTGCACGGGTGCGGGCTGTCGTGCCAGCGCCTGCAGTTGCTCCAGACGTTGATGATTGGAGGAGTAACTGTGGGTCCACAGCAAGCCCGCCGCCACGACGACCACTAGTGCGCCCAGGGCCAGCCCCCCCTGGTGCCGGCGGATTCGACGGCGCTCCTGGCTATCGAGGTCCGCCAGGTCGGCTTGCGCCAGAATCACCCGGCTGAACAAGCCCTGGATAAAGTGCGAACGTGGTTCAAGTGCCTGTGGGCCACCGTCGGCGCTGGTCAAGTAGAAACCACGAAAGCCGTTAGTGTGCTGATAACGCGGGCCGCAAAAAGCAACGTCGATATAGAGGCTCAGGCGCTCGCCAATCCGGGCCGCCTGATGGGGAAAGTCGAGCATCCGTCCGCGCAGATCACTGTTGCGTTCCTGGTGCAGGCGCTGCACAAGCTCACCGCTCAAGCGCTGCAGCAGTGCTTCAAACGCCTGTCGTACCTGGGCAATGCCAATACCCGCTTTGCCTGGGACGATAGATTCGCCCAACACCGCATCACTGCCTTCGCCCAACGGCCGGTCGAAGAACTCCGCAAACCCCGGCAGGCGGTCGGCCTGGGTCACCACCAGGTAGATCGGCACCTCCACATGCAACGTCTGGCGGATCTCCAGCAACCGACTCTGGACTGCCCGCGCCTCATTCTCCAGCTCACGCTCGCTGCCATGGAGCAATGTGTCCGTTGACAGCGCCACCACCACACCGTTGAGCGGGCGTGTCCGGCGCCGCACCTTGAGCAGCTCCAGCAGCGTCGACCAACCCGCGCCATCGACCTGGCTGTCAGGCTGGGTAAGGTAGCGGCCGGCGACGTCGAGCAACACGCCGTCCTCGGCGAAATGCCAGTTACAGTCCCGCGTGGCACCGCCCTGCGTCGCTACCGACGCGCCCTGATCCTGGAGCAACTGCAAGCCACTGGCGGCCAACATCCGGGACTTGCCACTGCCTTCCTTGCCGATCAGCAAATACCAGGGCAATGCATTACGCCAACGCGGGCTGCGTTCACCATAAATCCGGGAGTGTTTCAGGGTGTACAAAGCGTCCTTGAAGCGACCGCGCAGGTGCCGCTGCTCGTTTTCAACCTGGCCTTTGCGCGGGCGTGGTTCGCCGTCATCGACGGTTGATTGCCGGGCCATACTGCGCCAATTGGCATACACCATCGCCAGGCCCCACAACAAAAACAGCCCGCTGATTGTCAGCAAGCGCGATGCCGCCGCTTGCCAGAATCGATAGTCGTCGACAGCCAGCAGTGGCCCGAAGAACCACACGGTCATTGCGACCGCGAGCACCAGCAGCAGGCTCCAGACCCAAACCCTGCCCAGCACGGCGCCCGCGCTCCTGAAGAATGCGTTCATGCGTTGCTCCCTGCGTTAGAGCGGCGCCCGGAACATATCCGGCGCCACGAGTTGATACGGTTGCAACACCGCTTCACGCTGCTGGCCCAGCACCCAGGCAAATCCTGCATACAGGCTCAACAGGCTGGCGGCGACAAACACTGCAATCCAGGTGAGCGACACGACCCTCAGCCGTTTCCGGCGCGGCTGTTCCGGCCTGGGCGACGGCGCACACGCCGCAGGCGTATCACCCCGCACATGCCGGATCTGCCGATACAGCGCGTCCCGAACCTGTTCAAGCTGCAGCAACCCACGCTCCATGACCCGGTACTTGCCCTCAAACCCGAGGGACAGGCACAGGTACATCAACTCCAGCATCGCCAGGTGCTTGAAGGGGTCCCTCGACATGCGCTCAAGCAACTGGAAAAACTTCTCGCCGCCGAAGGTTTCGTTGTGAAAACTGCTCAGCAGGCTCATCTTCGACCAATCGCTCTGGCTGCCCCATGAGGTGGTGACCACTGCCTCGTCGATCACGCTGCACAGCACATACCGCGCCGCCATGACCTCGCTGGCCTGGGCCCCGTCATGCCGGGCCCGCGTCTCGAACAACGTGACTGCAGCCGAGAGTCGTTCATTCAGGGCGCGCAGGCTTTCCTCGGCGGTACTGCGCTTGAGGCGGACCACCTCGGACAACAGCTCCCAGGCAGGCGCTACCAAACTGTTCAGGCCAATGTCGAAATGCTCCGCGCCCTGCAAGCGGGCCGCGTAGATCATCCGGTCTTCCAGTTGTTCGAAACGCGGCGGCGATGCGAAGTCGGTCATCGGTCCCTGCGCCGGTCCGCGTCCCTGTCGATCAAGCAGGACGGTTTTCTCGTCCTGCGGGTATTCCCTGTCCATGGTCTCAGTTCCTGATGGCCCAGAATTTCAGTTCCAGTTCGGCAAATTCACCGCTGACGTGGAAGGCAAATCCTCCCGACTGCTTCAACTGCTCAATGTCCCGGGCACCGAGTTCAAGCATGAAATAGGTGTTGGCGGCATGAAACGGTATCTGCCGGGGAGCCACCGGCAGCGGCTTGACCTTGATGCCCGCCAACTGCAGGTTGACCAACTCGCGAATCCGCTCCACGGGGCCGACCTTGAGGTGCGCCGGCAGCCGGTGACGAAGCTCCTCGGCGTCACAATGGGCGCTGGCGGCCAGAATGAAGGTCGCCGAACCCAGCAGGTTGAGATCGCTCACCGGGCACACCAGCACCCCGTACTGGCGAGGCTGCAACGCCAGCTCAATGGCATGCTGCTCAAGCACCATCGACAGCAGGCTGCGAATCGGCTCCATCAATCCACGAAAGCTGGCGCCCTGGTCGCTGTGCCGGTAATGCCCCTCGAAGTGCGCACGCTTGCTGTCGCTGGCAAACGTCGCGAGTTCACCCAGGATCGACAGCAATGTTCGATACAGCGTTTCAGGGCTGACCTGGCTCAGGCTCAGGTAGTGACGCAAGACCAGTTCGGTGCGATTGATCAATTGCAACATCAGGAAGTCGCCAACCTCCGCGCCGGCGGCGGTACCGTTGGCGCGAATCCGCTCGGCGATGGCATCCCCCCGGTAAGCGAGCAGGCTGATCACCTCCTTGAGGCAAGACAGCAGGTAGCCGGAGCCATGCAGGTGAATGAAGCTCGGGATAAAATCGGGGTCCAGGCTGACGCCCTCCTCAGTGCAACTGAGCACCTGGGCAACCTTGAGCTTCACGTAATGCGGGTCGCTGTGTTGCTCCCCCAGCAACAGGCGAAAATCCAGCTGCCCGCAATTGACCTGACGACGAGCTTCTTCCCCGGCGTTGGAGTCGCTGACGTCTACCGCAAGAGTCTTGTAGCGCGCCAACACATCAATCTGCTCGGGTCGACGGGCTTCAACACAGTTACCTGTGGCCAGCGGCAAGGCCAGGTAGATCGACTGCTTCCCGGTATTGACCGGAACCTCCAGCACCAGCGACTCCATCGCGCCGCCCAGCTCGAACAGGCTGCCATCCGGCAATATGCCGCTGGCCTGGCTGATAACGACCTTGCCCATATTGAGGTATTGCACATCGATTTCCAGGGCCAGGAAGCCCCAGGCGTGACGGCACAACAGCTGGGTGCGGCGCGTGAGTTGCTGATCGTGGTACCGATCGTTTTGCTGGAAATGCTGAGGGCGCAACAACATGCCTTCCTGCCAGATGACTTTTTGGCTGTACATGTCAGTCGCCCGCCTTCGCGGGTTGCGGGTTGACCAACCGAATGCCGGCCTGATCAAGGATCAGTTCAGCGCCGGTCAATCGCTGCGCGGTCACCGGCAACACATAGCGCCATTGCGAGTGAGGCAAATCACGGTACGCCGCCAGCACACCGACATAACGACTGCCTGGCTCGAGGCTGAGTTTGAGCGTGGAGTGATCGCCGGGGCGCAACTCCAGCTCTTCGAGGTTCACCAGGTCCTTGGGCAACGTGTGCTCGGCATGAGCATAAAGGCTGAAAAAGTCCGCATTTTCAAAAGCCACGGGGTGTCGAAGCTCCATCAGGTGCACCACGATCGGCGACGGGCGACCATGGAGATCAGGGTTGACCCGTTCGCTGGCGGTCAGTGTCAGGTCCAGCTTGGTCAACTTCGAAAAGGGCGACAGGGAGCAACCACCCAGCAAACCCATTACAGCGCACAACAAAGCAACGGTGACTCGGGACATGAAGATCATCCTGGATAACGGTGAAGGGTTGAGATCAGACGAATCTGTTCCTCGTACGCCTTGGCGAAGTCGCTGCCCAGCAGGCGCTCGCTCAAGTGCTCGTCCTCGATCAGTGCCTGGTAATGGCGCTGATACGCGCGCCAGCGGGCGCCACACCGGGGAATCAGCGGCGGCCTTGCCTGGCGTTCGAAGCACAGCAGCAAATGGCCGGGCGCAAAGGCTGCCAGAGCGCCGCGTACTGCCGCGCGGCAGGCCGCCAGCAAGGCCACCTCGTGAGCCTGCATGTCGCGGTACGCCCGCATGACAAGCATCTCGGCGGAAACCTGCCCCAGCTGCCCGACACCCAGCAGCGACCCCAAGGCCGCACTGGCGTCTGCGCTGTCTCTAAGTGGGTTGGGGCTTTGGAGCGGCGTCTGGGTGAGTGCCAGTTTCAGCTCTTGCCTGAGCTCGTTACGGGTGCCCAGGCTCTGTTGCAACCCTTCAGTCATTTGCCGGAGCAAGCTCGCGGCCTTGATCGCCAGGACTTCTCTTGCCGACTCATCGAGGTCGCCCAGATCAATACCGAGTGCCTGCGCAAACCCCAACCAGAATGGCCCTGAGCCGTGACCTGGAACGGGCGATTGCGGACTTGGGGCAACCTGGCGCGCAGGCTTCACAAGCTCGGGAACCGTCAGGTGATCCCGGTCCGCCGCGTGGTCCGTCCAGCGCAATGTCTCGTAGGTGGTCATGTTCAGGGCCGCCAGCTCTTGCGACCCGTCCTCGCGCTGCAGTTCGCTGGCCATTGCCCGCAGTGGGTCCAGCTCAAGGAATGCATCATCGGGAATCAGCCTGTGTAATCCGTCCTGGCCCTGTCCCAGCGGTGGGCTGACCAGTCGTGCGCGAATACTCAGCGGCCCCAGCTGAAATACCGCGCCGTCATCTATCGGTTGCTGCTGCCCCTCATGCAGACGCTCACTGCGGCCTGCCAGGCGGGTTCCATTGCTGCTGATATCCGTCAGGAAATACCGGCCGTCACGATAACTGATCACCGCGTGACGACCGGAAACCTGGCGACTGGTGTCAGGCAGGGTCCAGTCGCAACCGGCCCCCCGGCCGATGACGCCCCCCACTCCGTCAAAGACTTTGCGCAGCGCCGGCGCGGACTCTGCTGGCCCCGCAGGGCACACCTCAAACACTAGCTGCATGGCAGGACTCCTCCGCGCTCACAGGCCACGACCGGTGGACCGTGGATCACCCAGCGGACGGTAGTCATCGTCGTCAAAGACATGATTGGTGTTACAGCCACTCAGCAAAAACAACACAAGCACCAGGGCTTGCCACTGACTAACAGGCATCAGGTATCTCCCGGAATTGAAAGGGTGTGCCATTCAGCACTCTCCCTGGACTTCGCCAAACGGAATGTCCAGGCGTGCAAGGCGGTACAACAACGTGCGCCGGGCGAGGCCCAGTTCACGGGCGGTGCGGGTTCGATTGCCACGGTTCTTGCGCAGGCAGTCGATCAGCACTACCCGCTCGACTCGCTCCATGCGCTGGCGCAGCGTTGCGTCGACAGCGGGCGCGGACAGGGTTGATGGCAGCGATAAATGCGCAGGCAGGATCACCTCGTCGTCGCACAGCAGCACCGCCCGCTCCACCATGCATTTGAGCTCACGAACGTTGCCGGGAAAGTGGTGGCTGGACAGTTGATCCAGGGCCGCACTCGACCAGCCCACCGTGGCTCGCCCCAACAATGCACAGGCCTTGTCGGCGAAATGCCGGGCCAGTTGCAGCACGTCCCCGTCCCGCTGGCGCAGCGCCGGCAACTCGATAGGAAACTGCGCCAGCCGGTAATAAAGGTCCTCGCGAAAGCTTCCTTCAGCCACCATGCTGGTGAGGTCCCGGTGGGTCGCCGCGACGATTCGCACGTCGACCTTGTGGGACGTGTTGGCACCCAACGGCCGAATCTCGCCCTCCTGCAGGACCCGCAACAACTTGGCCTGCAGTGAGAGCGGCATATCACCGATTTCGTCGAGCAGCAGCGTGCCGCCGTGGGCGGTGTCAAACAGGCCGGCGTGGTCTCTTTCGGCCCCGGTGAACGCGCCTTTGCGGTAACCGAACAACTCACTTTCGAGCAAGCCTTCGGGAAACGCTGCGCAGTTTTGCACCACAAATGCCTTGCTGCTGCGCGGGCCGGCAGCATGAATGGCCCGGGCGACCACCTCTTTACCGGTGCCGGTCTCGCCCCGGAGCAGCACGGTGTAGGGGCTATGCACCACCTTGCCGATCAGGCGGCACGTCTCGTCCATGGCCGTGCTGTTTCCGATCAAGCCGTAGGCGCTGGTGCTGCGGGTGCTGCGAACCACCTTCAACGCACCGGGAGTCCGGCGCATTCGCCGCAACAGGGCCAACTGGCTCAAGACAAAACTGCCCAATTGGCCCAGGGACGCACCATAGCCAGCCAGCTCCGTCGCTCGCAGGCTGGCACACAACACCATCCCGGATACCTGCTTGCTCGGCCCCGGTAACGGCACGCACAGGAGTGATTGCCAGGACGCCGCGACCGCTGGCAGAAACCCCGTGTCATACACACTGCTGCCTGCCTCGGTGAGGTTGAACACGCGGTTCTGTTGCAGCACGTACTGCAACAGTTGCTCGTTCCGCAAATCCGCGCCCGAGCTCACAACCGCCCCTGGCGGCGACAGGCCCGGCAAATACTGGGCAGCCAGTTCGAGGCGGCCGGTGGCCTGGTCGAGCAGGTACAACTGGCCAAGCTCGCAGCCGCTCAGTTGCGCGGCGCCTGCCGCAAAGTCATCGGCCAATGTCGATTCGTCACTATTGATGCCCAACCGGGTAAACCATCCCAGCAAGGCAGCGGCGTAGTCCAGCGGGCTTGGCAACTGGGTAAACGGATTGTCCGCCATCAGTTGAACTCACAGATTACGGTGCCATTGGCATCCAGCCTGGCATGGACGAACTGCAGGGACTTGCCAACGGCCATCGCATCCAGCAGGCGATCCACCACCTGCGGCAACAGGTTTTCCTCGATCCATTGGTCGACAAACCGCGCGCCACTCCCACTGTGGCTACAGTGCTCGGCCATGTATGCGACCAGATCCCCTGCGTGAGTGAATGCGAGCTTGCGCTGAAGCAGACGCTGGCCCAGTCGCTGAAGTTTGTGTTCAATCAGTTGGTGCAGCACCGCGCCTGCCACCGGGTAATACGGCACGACTCGCATACGGGCCAGCAGCGCCGGCTTGAAATGAGCTGTCAGTACCGGCCGGATCGCGGCGTGCAGTACTTCGACAGCCGGTCGTTGACTGTCGGCGCACAGCCCGGTGACAAGATCGCTGCCCAGGTTGGAAGTCATCAGGATCAGGGTATTGCGAAAGTCGATTTCACGTCCTTCTCCATCATTGGCTACCCCTTTGTCGAACACTTGGTAAAACAGGTTCAGGACATCCGGATCCGCCTTCTCCACCTCATCGAGCAGCACCACTGAATAGGGCTTTTGCCGCACCGCCTCAGTCAGCACCCCGCCCTCCCCGTAACCGACATAACCCGGTGGTGCACCGATCAGCCGGGACAGTGAGTGTTTCTCCTGGTATTCAGACATGTTGATCGTGGTGACAAAGCGCTCGCCGCCATACAACAGGTCGGCCAGGGCGTGGGCAGTTTCAGTTTTGCCGACACCACTGGGGCCCACCAACAGAAATACCCCCACGGGGGCATCAGGCCTGTTCACGCCGGCCGCGACAGCCCGCAGGCAACGGTCCAGGACCTGCACGGCACCTTCCTGGCCGAGGATGCGACCACGCAGATCATCCGCAAAGTTCAGGACCTTCGCGCTGTGTTCGCGGGCAAGCTGCTCCAGGGGAATACCCGTCCAGGCGCTGATAACCTGCGCCACCAACCGTGGGCATACTTCGAAGCTGACCAATCGCTGTTCGTGCTGTATGGCCTGCAACGCTTGATGGTTCTGGGCCAGGAGCGGAGCGAGAGCCTCAGTGCTTTCGCCAAGGTTACCGGCGTCGGCCAGTTGCTGGCGCAGCGAGAGCACCTTCTCGGCCAGTTCGCGCTGTTGGGTCCAGCGTTGTTCAAGCTGGAACTGTGCGACTTCTACTTCTTCCAGTCTCCGGGTGAGGTGCTGCAGCACCTGTTCATCGATGGCCAACCCCGCGTCGGCATCCCTGCGCACGGCACGTTGCTGGCGCGTGCCCTCGGCCAGTTCGGCGCGCAACTGCTGCAGTTCGTCCGGCGCCGTGACCAGGCTGATCCGCACCCGGGCACAAGCGGTGTCCAGCACGTCCACAGCCTTGTCCGGCAACTGGCGGCCGGCCAGGTAGCGGGCACTCAACTGCGCGGCGGCGACCACGGCGTCATCGCGCACGTAGACTCCGTGGCTGGCCTCATACACCGGGACCAACCCACGCAAAATCGTCACGGCATCGTCAACCGTCGGCTCGTGCACCTGCACCGGCTGAAAACGCCGCGCCAACGCCGGGTCTTTCTCGAAGTACTTCTTGTACTCAGACCAGGTCGTCGCGGCGATGGTACGCAACTCACCTCGTGCCAGCGCTGGCTTGAGCAGGTTGGCGGCATCGGAGCTGCCGGCCGAGCCGCCTGCGCCGACCAGGGTATGGGCCTCATCGATGAACAGGATGACCGGTTGCGGCGAGGCGTTGACCTCATCGATCAAGCCTTTGAGGCGGCGCTCGAACTCACCCTTGATACTGGCACCGGCTTGCAGCAGGCCCATGTCCAGGGTCAGCAGGCGCACCTTCCTGAGCACCTCTGGCACTTGCGCGCTGACGATCCGCAGGGCCAGGCCCTCGACTATCGCGGTTTTCCCGACACCCGCCTCGCCCACCAGAATGGGGTTGTTCTTGCGCCGCCGCGCGAGCGTATCGATCATTTGCCGGACTTCGTTATCGCGACAGAGCACGGGGTCGAGTTTCCCGTCCCGGGCCTGGCGAGTCAGGTCATGGGTAAAGCGCTCCAGCAAGGAACTCCCCGCCTCAGCTGGAGCCGCCTGCGCGTTTTCACTCAAGAGAAATCCGAGCACACGCGGTGCATCAAGCGTGCTCATCACCGCCTGGTAACGGCTGCCAGCGTGCTGCATCGGGTTGCGCAACAAGGCGAGCAGCAAGGCGCCATGGTCCACTTCCCGTCGGCCCAGCTCCAGATGGGCAACCAGCAACGCCTGCTGCAGCCATTGCACCAGGGCGGGCGAAAACACCGGATTGCGGGAAGCGCTCTGGTCGACCCGAGGTTGCAGCACGGCCTGCAATTCCCCGGCATCCACGCCCGCATCCTGCAGCGCTCGCATAAGAACACCCTCGGGATGCTCCAGGAGCGTCAGCAGCAAGTCTTCCACCAGCACCTCGCCGCCGCCCCGGGTGACACAACGCTCGGCGCTGCGTTCCAGGTCGCGCCGTGTGGACGCCGTCAATGCCTGGATAAGTTGTTGCAGATCCACATTCATCATATCCATCAATCCCTAATGATTTTTACTGGCCAGGATGACCACGCCGTCTGCCCGCTCATGCCCCAGCCAACTGGTCCAGCCCAGGCGGCAGACGTTGTGCTCGCCAAGGTGCAACGGCCGGACCTCGCCCGCCGCCAACACCAGTCGCACGTCGTATTCCAAGGGGTCCCGGGCGGCAAAACGCACCAGCGCACACAGCGGCTCGTAACCCGCCCCGGTGGGCAAAAACTCGTGAAAACGCTGCCAATCGAGTGCCAATACATGAACCCTGAACATGCCACTGCGGTCGATAAGGCACTCCCCCAGCACCAGGTCCGAACCCAACGAGCTATAGGCGCGACCAAGGTCATTGCGCTGCTCCTGGTCGATCACTACCCTGCGCTCGACCCACTGCTCGATGACCAGCCGGTTGTGCTTGAAGTAATAACGCAGCACGGTCTCGATCAGCGCGGCGGAGTGCACGCGCAGGCTCAGCAGCCCCAGGTAGGGCAAAAGGCGTTTCCAGTTCAGTTGAGCCGCGCTGCGAATCGCGCTGCCACCCAGGCCCACCCATGCAAACATCTGCTCGGAAAAGGGATCGCGGGCGCCCGGTTGAAAACTCGCCTGATAACGATATTTTCGCCAGATCGGCACTATCAGCCGGTGCAGGCGATGGTGAAAAAGATCAAGAAATTCCCGCGTCGGATTACCGCCCGCTACCTCGGCAAAGGCTTGCTCGCCATAGAACGCCGGCAGCGGTGACCCTGTACCAAACAGGCCCAGCACATTGAGGCGAAGCCGTGCCCGCAAATGGCCGTGCTCGACAAAAAACTCCACACGATCAATGTCGTTGCCGGGAAAGCCAAAGCCTGGGTTGGCCTGGAACTCCAATTGATCGTAAAGCGCCTCATCGTCCAGCGAGGGATGCGCCTCGCGCAGGCGCTCGATAATCTGCGCAACCGCCTGAAACACCGAGTACTCGCGAATCACTCGGGACAGTGCGGTTAAAGCAGGGGCTGCTGGCCCATCCGGGGTGGCCATAGGTACACGTCTCCTTGTGTGCTGATGACTCGCAGTTCGTGGTACGAGTTGAGGCTGGCGTAAAGCGCGAAGAACTCGTTGAGCACCGAGGCAAAGACGAACACGTCGCCCTCCCCCAGGTAGCCTTCAGGATCGATGGTGAGGTCAACCCGCAAGCCGCGAAATGGCAGGCCTCGGTGCAGCCGGTCTACGGGCTGGTGACTGATCGAACGGAGGGCGCCCAGCCTTCGCCTGCTGACCTTTTCCACCTGGCGGTCGTGATAACGCGGCAGGTCGTAGGTTTCGAGGATCACCCTCAAGGCGTTGATATCGGTCAATGACAGATAGTTGAGCGACATATTGCTGATCAGTCGCCACAGGAAGTCGCTGTCCAGGGGTGGCGCAAAGCTGGGGGTTGCCGCGGTGATGTTGCGAAACGAGAGAAACTCGGGCGTCTGTTCGCACGCCTGATTGATATCGCCCACCTGCAGCAGGCATGGCAGGTTGTGGTTGGTGCAGGTCAGTTCAATCGACAGGGTTTCCTGTTCATGCACTGGACACCGGTCGAAACTCAGCCAGGTATCCAGGCCGGCATGTTGCAGGGATGGCCGCTGGCGAACGCCATAGCTGGGCGCGGCGCTGCCAAAATCGTGCTCAAACGATTCGAACGGTACATATTCCTGGTACCCGAGGCCTCCCGGCCGCCATCCCGTGACCTTGTCGACGGAAAATACACCGCAGTTCCCCCTGGCGTATTCGCCAGGCAACAACAGGTATTCGTCCTGCTTGCCGTCCAGGCGAATCGGTACGCCGTCGTGCTTGAACAGATTGACGATGGGCGTGCAGTACAGCTTCACGTTGTCCAGGGTAGGCGCCATTCGCTCAATACCGCGACCACGCATGTCGAAGCGTAACGTCACGCCATGTACCTGCTTGAGTACGTCAATAGGCAACCTGCTCAGCGCGCCAAGGCCACTCACATCGACAAACAGGTATTTGTCGGGAAAGGCGAAGTACTCCTGCAAATGGCGATAGCCACGAAAGGTATTCAACGGATAAGGGATCAGTGCCTCATCCTCGGAAAAGCCCACAGGACTGATATCGTTGCTGGACAGACGCAATGAAACAGGCTCGCCGTCGGCGCCGATGACCGGCAGCCCGTCGCGCCCGAAAGGCCGCAACTCGAACCCGTCCAGGTGACGCAAAAGCCCCAGGTAAAGCGCCTGGCTGACGGGCTGCTCCCCCGCGAGATGCAAACGCAGGCAGTTCAGTTCCAGCTCACTGAAGTTGCCCTCGGCCGTCATCTCCAGACGCAGGCAGAGCAAAGCGCCCTCACCCTGTACCGAGTACTCCATGGCGGCCAGTTGCAGCGGCAAGACCTGCGTCGGGTAACAGGTACGAAAACGGCAGCGTTCACCGTCGATCGCAATGCTTTCCACCGGTGTATCCCGCTCGACCCTGATGGCCGGCCCTGTGCGCTTGAGCGGATCAAACTGCAGCATGCTGAACGACGGCAGCGGCCGCATATAGTTGGGCCACAGCAGATGCATCAACGAGTGACTCAACTCCGGCAATTGATCATCAAGCTTCTGCCGCAGGCGACCGGTGAGGAATGCAAAACCCTCAAGCAACCGTTCTACATCCGGGTCCTGGCCAGCGTCCCCAAGAAACGGCGCGAGTGCCGGGTTGCGCTCGCAGAAGCGTCGCCCCAACTGTCGCAGTGCGCTCAGCTCGCCCTGGTAGTAGCGGTTAAACGACATCCGGTTTGACCTCGACCCGTGCGCCGTGAGCCAGGCTGGCGAAAAAGGCGACCGCTTGCGTCATGCCATTGACTTCCATGGCCCCCTCGATGGAAAAAGCCAGCACCATCGGGTCACGGTCCTGTGGCAATGCCTTGACACGGACATCCTTCAGACGGGGTTCGTAGGCCTGGATAAAGCGCTCAATCAGGAACCGAGCCTGGCTCAACGCGTCATGCAGGCTGAGGCGCATGTCATTCAGATCAGGTAACCCGTAATCAGGTAGCGTCTGGACACTGCCCGCACGGGTGCTGAGCATTTTCGCCAGATGACCCGCCACGGATTCCACGACGCAACCTTGCGGGCTGCGCCCCACGCCGGACTCCAGGCGCTCGAAAAGGCTGCGGTTTTGGCTAATCACGTGGCGGCGGCTCATTCTTTATCGAGCTTGCCGACGAGCGACAGAGTGAAGTCTGCCCCCATGTACTTGAAGTGCGGGCGAACGCTCAGGTTGACGCGATACCAGCCGGGCTCCCCGTCGACATCACTGACAACAATGCGCGCAGCCCGAAGCGGGCGCCGTCCACGCACTTCGGTGCTGGGGTTGTCCTGGTCGGCGACGTATTGGCGAATCCATTTGTTGAGTTCCAGCTCAAGGTCGGTGCGCTCCTTCCACGACCCCAGCTGTTCTCGCTGCAGGACCTTGAGATAGTGGGCCAGGCGATTGACGATCATCATGTACGGCAATTGGGTACCGAGCCGGTAATTCAGCTCGGCAGCCTTGCCTTCGGCACTGATTCCAAAAGACTTGGGTTTTTGCACCGAACTGGCGGAAAAGAACGCTGCATTGTCACTGCCCTTGCGCATGGTCAGGGCAATGAAGCCCTCTTGCGCCAGCTCGTATTCGCGTCGGTCGGATACCAGCACCTCGGTAGGAATCTTGGTTTCGATCTCGCCCATGCTGTGAAAGTGATGCAGCGGCAAGTCCTCCACTGCACCACCACTCTGCGGGCCGATAATGTTCGGGCACCAGCGATACCGGGCGAAACTGTCCGTCAAGCGGGTAGCAAAGGCATAGGCCGTATTACCCCACAGATAGTGTTCGTGGCTGCTGGCCACATGTTCCTGGTAGGCGAACGTCTTGACCGGGCAATCAACGGGATCGTACGGCGTACGCAATAGAAAGCGCGGTACGGTGAGGCCGATGTAGCGGGCATCTTCGCTCTGGCGAAAACTCTGCCATTTGGCAAACTGCGGCCCTTCAAAATGGTCCTTCAGGTCCTTGAGGTCAGGCAGGCCGGTAAAGCTCTCCAGGCCGAAGAAACCAGGGCCGGCCGCCGCAATGAACGGTGCATGGGCCATGCAGGCCACGCTGGAAACATACTGCATCAGCCTGACATCGGGAGCACTGGGGGAAAGGAAATAATTGGCGATGATTGCCCCTACGGGCTGGCCGCCGAACTGACCGTATTCGGCACTGTAGATGTGCTTGTAGAGTCCGGACTGAGTCACCTCCGGTGAGTCCTCGAAGTCATCCAGCAGGTCCTGGCGGGAGACGCTGAGCAGTTCGATCTTGATGTTTTCACGAAAATTGGTGCGATCAACCAGCAACTGCAGGCCACGCCAGGAAGACTCCAGTGCCTGGAAGTCGGGATGGTGCAGGATTTCATCCATTTGCTGGCTGAGCCTTGCGTCAATCTCGGCAATCATCCGGTCAACCAGGCGCTTCTTGACCGGCTCGCCCTTGTTTTGCGGCTTGATCAGCTCCTCGATAAATGCCGAGACTCCGCGCTTTGCAATACTGTAGGCCTCGTCGTCGGCGCTGAGGCGGGTCTGGGCAATGATGTTGTCGAGAATGCTGTACTCATCCGTGATGGGCGCATGCGACGGGCTTTGGCTGGTAGTCATGGTGTCAGTGTCCTTTTAACTGAGAGAGTCATACGGCGGAGCTGTCCAGCCCCAATTCAGCCAATACCCGCTTGCGCGAATCGTCATCGGCGAGGGCATTTTCAATGGCCTTTCGAAAGCTCGGCGTGTTGCCCAGCGGCCCCTTGAGCGCCACAAGTGCATCGCGCAGGTCCATGAGCTTTTTCAGCTCGGGTATCTGCTCAACCAGCTGTGCAGGATTGAAGTCCTTCATCGAATTGATCCTGACCCGGATCGCCAACTCATCAGGTTCGGCTGAATCCTGCAGCCGGTTGGGGACGCTCAAGGCCAGGCCCAAGGCCTGCTTGGCCAGCACCTCGTCGAGGCTGTTCTTGTCGATGCCGACGGGCTTGCGGTCTTCGAGCTTGCGCAGGTCTTCACGCTGGGTGAAGTCACCAAGCACCAGCAATTTCAACGGCAGCTCGACCTCTTCCTGCGCAGTGCCGACGGCGGGTTTGAACGTGATATTGATGCGTTCCCTGGGGGCTACCGAACCTTCTTTCGCCATGGTGTTTCTCCTTTTTCGGGGGGCTCGAAAGCCTATTCAAGTACCGCTTCGAGATCGAAGTGGCACAGCCTGCGATGGACATCTTCCTTGCGCTCACGCACGGAATGGCTCTGGGGCAATACGTCACAGCAGCCATGCAAGAGCTGCAGCACTTCAACCGCCAACTCGGGCTCCCAGCGCTGCAGACCTGATTGCTGCAGCTCGTGGTCCAGGTGATCGAGCTGGACTTTGGCCAGGTCATGCTTGCCTGCCAGCAAACACAACCTGGCCAGGCCAAGCCGCCAATGAAACCGGGCACGATCACCTGTTGCGGTTTGCATGCCCTGCTTGAGGGACCGCACAGCCACCTTGAACCCGTCCTTGCGCAGCACGGGCATGACGTCGTGCAACGCTTTGTCCCAAGGCGCAGCCGGGGCATCAGGTGCCGACCTGAGTGGGACCGGGGCTTGCAAATGGCGGGCAACCTGGGTGTTGATCCAGCCACGGGTGACGTCGTCGGCGAAGGGTGTTCCGTCGTGGAAGCGCAGCTGTGCAAGCCCCGGCAAGCGCTGGAGCAACAGCGCGAAGTGCACTTCCAGCTCGGTCATGGCCAGGTCGGCCTGGAGTGCCTGCAGGCACTCCCACACCCGGTACAAGCCGTCGAACCAGAAAGGTGCTCCGGCCAGGCTGCCCTCAAGCTCCAGCAGCAGGTCGGTATGCTGCCCTTGGGCAAAGCGCTCCTGGTACCGCTTGAGCTTGTCGGGCGCCGGCCCGCGCAAAGGCGTTACCTGTTCGCTGTCACAGTCCGGAAGACTGGTGATCGTCAGCCAGGTCAACGTTCGGTTCAGACGCAGTGCGCGCAGATCGGTGGCATTCTGGCGCTGCCACCAGGCCGACAAGGGCCGGGCATGTTCCTGCAGCGTGCGCAGCAGCTTGTGGGCGTCCTTTTCGTTTTCCACAATGGGCTCGGGCGCCATCAACTGAGTCGCGACCTGCCTGATATGGGCGATCACCCCTGTGCTACCGCCTGCTGGAGGTTCGCTTTCGGTGGACTGTTGCAATCGGTCCGACAGCTGCCTGCGAACCGGCAGTAACAGTGGCGCATCTTCGAGAAGGTGTTCGGTCCACAACTCGTCCAGCCGCGCCAGGTGTTCGAGCATGCAGTGGAACAAGGGCCGCTGATCCTTGAGCGAAACAGGTTGTGCAAGCACCTGCTCGAGGCGCGGGACCAGCCAGCCAAAGGCGGCACTGCGGGTACGCAGCTTGCCCGGATAAACGACCGCCCAATGATGCTCACAGAGGTAGCGCAGCAATCCGAGGCCTGCGAGCAGCCCGGGGAAGGACTCGCGCTGATGCAAGGCCCAGGTCAACCAGACAGCGACCCGCAAGTCCTTGGACTGGTGGCGTAACAGCGCCTCGCTTTTTTCCACGACCCATTGCCAGTCAGGCTGACTGTTTCCGTGAATGGAGTGCGCCTTGCCCAGTTCAGTTTCAAGCGCCTCATACTCGGTCGAAAAACGCATATCGGCCCCCGCATAACTCGTTTTCGAGTTGGGTGCCTGCGCAAGTTCGAGGTAATAATCGGAAAGCCTGTCTGAGTAAACCATTATGGGCCGCACTTTACTTTCCTGAACATGTTCAGTGAACTAATGGCCATTCAAGCGCACACCAGAACATTGATTAAAGTTTGCCTTCCCTACGAGAAGAGCACGAACCTTATCCATGCAAAAAGCATTGTTCAAGCCACCAAATAGCAGTTAAGGAGTTTCCTACAAGAATAGAAAAATCGCCGACGCGCAAGAATTTGCGCATCCAAGGCGCCAGGCATCATCATAAATTAGGTGAACTCTGCGAATAACACCGTCCATCAACATGAGCAACTAACTGCGCACCCCTGCGCAAACAAATACAACTAAATCGAATTAAAACCTTTAATGCCGCTCAAAATGAAAACCAATAAAACCTTGACCCCCTGCTTTCATTGACGCTCGAACTTTCCGGCACGCTTCTTGATATCGAGCATTACCCGGCCGGCAAGTCCGTCGGCCGGGACGACCTCATTTATCAGGCAAGGAAAACCGTCATGCCAACACCCGCGTATCTATCCATCACCGGCACCAAGCAAGGCTTGATCACGGCAGGCACGTTCACCCAGGACTCGGTCGGCAACATTTACCAGGAAGGCCATGAAGACCAGATCCTGGTGGAAGCATTCCAGCATCAGGTGATCATTCCCCGTGACCCGCAATCCGGCCAGCCCACCGGCCAGCGTGTGCACAAGCCCCTGATGATCAGCAAGGTATTCGATAAATCGTCGCCATTGCTGTTCAGCGCATTGACCTCCGGGGAAATGGTCAAGTGCCGCCTTGAGTGGTACCGAACCTCTTCAGCCGGAACCCAGGAACACTACTTCACCATCGAGTTGGAAGACGCGATCCTGGTGGACATCCAGTCACGGATGCCCAATTGCCAGGACCCGAACAACGCACACTTCACGCACCTGGAGGATGTGTATTTCACTTACCGGAAAATCGTCTGGACCCATGAGGTCTCCGGTACCTCTGGCTCTGATGACTGGCGCAGCCCGGTAGCCGGCTAAGCAGCCACCGAAACAGAAACGGCATCGCCATGGACGGCACCGTTTCTGTCGGCCACTAGACCATCGCCAGCGGATGCTTGCGCTTCGGCGCCCCAAAAACCCGGTCAATCGCGTCCAGGTCGTGCTCATCCAGCACCAGCTTCGCCGCTGCGGCATTGAGCCGGACATGCTCTGGCGTAACCGCCTTGGGAATCGCGATCACACCGTCCTGACGCAAGACCCAGGCCAGGGAAACCTGGGCGGGTGTGACCTCGTGGCGACGGGCAATTTGCTTGAGGGTCGGGCTGGCCAACAGGTCGCCACCCTGGGCGATGGGACAGTAGGCCATCAAGGGTAAATTGTGTTGCTGCCACCATGGCAGCAGGTCGAACTCGATGCCGCGCTCCTCGATGTTGTAGAGCACCTGATTGGTGGCACAGGCCGGGGAAGCCAGCTCCTGCAGGTCTGCCACATCAAAATTGGACACACCCCAACGACCGATCTTGCCTGCCTCACGCAAGCGCTCGAAGGCTTCTACCGTTTCTTCAAGGGGGTATTGCCCACGCCAATGCAACAGATACAGATCAATGTAGTCGGTGCCCAGGCGCTGGAGGCTGGCCTCACATGCACGTGGAATGCCTTTGTGGCTGGCATTGTGCGGGTACACCTTGCTGACCAGGAACACCTGGTCGCGCTTGCCGCGAATCGCCTCGCCGACGACTTCTTCGGCACCGCCTTCGCCATACATTTCAGCGGTATCGATCAGGGTCATGCCCTCATCGATACCCAGTTGCAACGCGGCCACTTCGGCGCTGCGCTTGCCGGGATCCTCGCCCATGCGCCAGGTCCCCTGGCCGATGACAGGGACGGGTACGCCGGCCAGATCAATGGTGCGCATGACAACCTCCTGATGAATTTGCGAATTAACAGTGTGGCACCGACTGGACAAAAGGGTTCAATCGAAGGAAGGTGGCCCTTTCCATCCCAGCCATAGAAAGGGCCTGCAATGCTGTTTGTGGTCATGTTGGGGGGTAAGCACCCCCGGGCGAAAATCGAAGTGCATGATGTGGTGTTCGCCGTCGCCGACACCCTGGAAGCCGCCTACCCGCAACTGCGCGAGGGCTGGTTTGGCAGCCAGAAAGGTGTGCATATCGACTCCTGGATGACGGTGGATGGCGTTGACGGCTGGAAAGTCCAGCTCAGCCACCTGGCGCCGAACGCCGGGGCGCCGCGCCTGTACTTCATCAACCTGGGCGGGTATGAATCGAACGTCTTTGGCGAGGCACACCACTACCTGCTGGTGGTTGCGCGCACGGTCAGGGAGGCGGCAGCCCAAGGCAAACAGCAGATGCTCACGCACTGGACGCAATCCCACACCGACGGCGTACTAAATATCGACGACTGCCTGCCCATCGACCTGGTAGACGGGCGCTACATCCACCTGGAACCCGGCGTACACCGCCCGGTCGTCACGCGAAACGACTACATCGTACTGCCCTGACCGCCTCCTACCCGAACGGGGTATGGCGCCCCACCCGCCACCTGCCTGAAAGTGCAATCAGCCCCTCGGCCTGACAACAAGCACAACATCAAGGTGGGTTCGCCATGCATAAAGCCGTTATCGCCCTGTTCAGCGCTGTCTTGCTTGCATCAACGTCCGTCAGCCAGGCCGCTGACGACCCGGGCAACACCTTGCGCATCTACAACTGGGCCGATTACATCGGGGAACACACCCTCGCCGACTTCGAGAAAGCCACCGGCATCAAGGTGATCTACGACACCTACGACTCCTACGAAACCGTGCAGGGCAAGTTGCTGTCCGGGCGCTCGGGTTATGACCTGGTGGTGCTCAATGCGTCCCTGGTGCCGCTGCTGATCAAGGCCCAGGCCTTCCAGCCCCTCAACAAAGCGCTGCTGCCGGACTGGAACAACCTCGACCCGCAAGTGCTGAAAAGCCTGGAAACCCATGATCCGGGCGTGACCTATTCCGCGCCCTACACCTGGGGCAGCAATGGCGTGACCTACAACATCGACAAGATCAAGGAACGCATGCCGGATGCGCCCATCGGCTCCCTGGCGATGATCTTCGATCCCAAGATCGTTTCGCGCTTCGCCGACTGTGGCATCACCTTCATGGACTCCCCCACCGACATGATCCCGCTGGCCCTGACCTACCTCGGCCTGGACCCCAACAGCGTGGCGCCCAAAGACCTCAAGGCCGCTCAGGACGTGCTGATGGCCGTGCGCCCGTACATCCGCAAATTCGACTCCAGCGGCTTTATCAACGGCCTGGCCAATGGCGAGCTGTGCATGGCCACCACCTGGTCCGGCGACTACGCCACGTCCCAGGCCCGGGCGGCGGAAGCCGGGGCCAAGGTCAACCTGAGTTACTTCATCCCCAGGGAAGGCTCGCTGATCTGGTTCGATAACTTCTACATCCCGGCCGACGCACCCCACGTGGCGAATGCCCACAAGTTCATCGAGTTCCTCCTGCAACCGCAAGTGATCGCCGGCGTCAGCAACACCATTCACTACGCCAACAGCAACCTGGCCTCCAAGCCCTTTGTAAATGCCGATATACGCGACAACCCGGCCATCTACCCGGACTCGGCGACGATGCAACGCTTGTTCACCCAGAAAAGCCAGTCCCAAGCCGCCGTGCGCCTGATCACCCGTACCTGGAATGCCGTGAAGACCGGCAAGTGAAACCCAGCCATTGAAGGTAAACGCCATGACCCTGCCAAATACTGACTTTTTCGCCCAGTTCGACCACGACCAACTGGACGCCGCCGACAAGGCCCATTACATGCACGGTTTTCATATGTTCGACGAACACCGTGAACAAGGCTCACTGAATATCGCGGCGGGTGACGGCGCCTACATCTACGACACCGCCGGCAACCGCTACCTGGATGCGGTCGGCGGCATGTGGTGTACGAATATCGGCCTGGGCCGCGAGGAAATGGCAGACGCCATCGCCAACCAGGTTCGCCAGCTGGCGTACTCCAACCCGTTCTGCGACATGGCCAACGTCACCGCCATCGAACTGTGCGCCAAGCTTGCCAGCCTGGCTCCCGGCGATCTTGATCATGTGTTCCTGACCACCGGCGGTTCCACGGCTGTCGATACCGCCTATCGTCTGGTGCAGTTCTATCAGAACAGTCGCGGCAAGCATGAGAAGAAACACATCATCTCGCGCTTCAGTGCGTATCACGGCTCGACGTTCCTCACGATGTCCATCGGCAACAAGGCCGCCGACCGCGCGCCGGAATTCGATTTCATGAGCGACTTGTTCCACCACATTTCGTGCCCCAACTACTACCGGGCGCCGCAGGGCATGAGCGAGGCGCAGTTCCTCGATTTCCTGGTGGATGAGTTCGAAGACAAGATCCTGACCATCGGCGCCGACAAAGTGGCCGCGTTCTTTGCCGAACCGATCATGGGCTCGGGCGGCGTGATCATTCCGCCCAAGGGTTACCACCGGCGCATGTGGGAAGTCTGCCAACGTTATGACCTGCTCTACGTGGCGGATGAAGTGGTGACGTCCTTCGGCCGGCTGGGAAAATTCTTCGCCTCCCAGGAAGTGTTCGACATGCAACCGGACATCATCACCACCGCCAAGGGCCTGACGTCCGGCTACCTGCCGTTGGGCGCGTGTATTTTCTCGGACCGCATCTGGCAAGTGATCGGCGAGCCGGGCAAGGGCCGCTGCTTTACCCACGGCTTCACCTACAGCGGCCACCCGGTGAGTTGCGTGGCGGCGCTGAAGAACATCGAGATCATCGAGCGGGAAAACCTGCTGGCCCATGTGGAAGACGTCGGCGTGTACCTCGAACAGCGCCTGCAAACCCTGGCCAATCTGCCGCTGGTGGGCGACGTGCGCTGCCAGCGGCTGATGGCCTGCATTGAGTTCGTCGCCGACAAGCACACCAAGGCGCTGCTGCCGGACGCGGTGAACATCGGCGAGAAGATCCACCTGCGGGCCCAGGCCAAAGGCTTGCTGGTACGGCCCATTGGCCACCTGAATGTGATGTCGCCGCCGCTGATCATCACCCATGCCCAGGTGGATCAAGTGGTGGAAATCCTGCGCCAGTGCATCCTCGACACCGCCGAAGAGCTGCGCCAGAGCGGCGAGTATCAAGGCCGATGAGCCTGGGCGCCCCGGTGCTTTTGCCGGGGCCCTGGCCGGCGGGTAGACTGGCCGGCATGAACGAGCATGCCGATCACTGCCCTGCCCCGTCCTTCCAGGTGCTTGACGCCTGGAATGGTGCGTTGGCCCACGCCTTCGCCAGCGTCGACGAAGCGTCATTTCTCGAACACCTGGCCTGCGCCCTCAGTGCGCTGACCCCTATCGAATCGATGATGATCAGCCTGGAGCGCCAGGGTCAGGCGCCACACTTGCTCTACCAGCAAGGCATCCCCCGGCCGCACTACGAAGAGATCATCAACCGTTACTTCTCCCGGGGCTACCTGCTGGACCCGTTCTGTCTCGCGGTAGACAAGGGCCTGGCCGAAGGTTTCTACCACCTGGCGCAGATCGCCCCGGACGATTTCTTCAACAGCGAGTACTACAAAACCTACTACCTGCGCAGCGGCGGCGCCCAGGAGAGCTACTACATCGTCGACCTGTGCCCCAACAGCAAGATTTCGTTGTGCATGTTCCAGGGGCTGAGTGCCGGCCAGTTCAGCGACGAACAACTGGCACTGCAACGAACCGCCCAACCCATCGTGCGCGAACTGCTGCGCCGCTTCGGCACCACGGGCGGGCTGTGCAAGGTGATCAGCGACGAGGCCTTCACCCAGACCCAGGTGCATCAGCAGATTGAAGCGGCGTTCATGCATTTTGGCAGCGGCGTATTGACCGTGCGCGAACGGGAAATCGCCCATCTGATATTGCGTGGGCACTCGGTGAAATCCACCGCGCAGGTGCTGGGCATTTCCCCGGAAACCGTGCGCATGCACCGCAAGCATTTGTATACCAAGCTTGAAATCAACTCCCAGGCGGAGCTGTTTGCGCTGTTTATCGATTGGCTGACCCACAGCGGCGTAATGGCCCGATCCTGACCGTCCAGGCAACCCAGGGGAACTTTGCCAGGAAATAACCACCTGAATCCGGTACGCTCAGCATTTTTACCCAAGGAGATACCCCTCATGGCCAAAGCCACCGCCCGTCACATCCTCGTTGCCACCGAAGACAAGTGCAACGAACTGAAAGCGCAAATCGAAGGCGGCGCCGACTTCGCCGAAGTTGCCAAAGCCAACTCGTCCTGCCCGTCCAGCCGTCAAGGCGGCGACCTCGGTTCGTTCGGCCCGGGCCAAATGGTCAAGGAATTCGACACCGTCGTATTCAGCGCCCCGGTCAACACCGTGCAAGGCCCAGTGAAAACCCAGTTCGGTTATCACCTGCTGGAAGTAACCAGCCGTCAGGACTGATCCAGTCCGCGCTAATGTTTAAAACAACGGCCCACCCTTTGGTGGGCCGTTGTGCATCTGTGACAGTGTGATGACTGGCGAGGCGTACGCGCATAGCGTACAAATCCCTTTACCTCTTCACCCGGCGCCCAAGGCTGATAATGCGAGTCGCTTTTTCTACCCTGTTTTGCTCCACCCTGGCCCTGTTGCTGGCCAGCACCGCCGTGATCGCCGCGCCGCAATCGGCATTGACCGTGTACGGCGAGCCGGCCAAATACCAACCCGGCTTCACCCATTTCGACTACGCCAACCCCAATGCCCCCAAGGGCGGCAGCCTGCGGCGTTCGGCGATCGAAATCGGGCGCTACGACCATGTACTGCCTTATGGCGACAAAGGCATCGGGGTCAGCCAGGTCGACGGCTGGCTGTATTCGCCCCTGGCCCTGCGTTCCCTGGACGAGCCCTACACGGTCTACGGCCTGGTGGCGGAAAAGATGGAGCGGTCAGACGACGGTCTGTCCCTGCGTTTCTACCTGAACCCCAAGGCGCGTTTCGCCGATGGCCAACCGATCACCGCCGAAGACGTGCGTTACTCCTTTGACCTGCTGATGACCCAGGGCAGCCTGCGCTACCGCACGCTGTTCGCCGACGTCAAACACGTCGAAGTCGAAGGCCCGCGCCAGGTGCGCTTCGATTTCGCAAGCAATGAAAACCGCACCCTGCCCCTGGATGTCGCGACCCTGCCGGTGTTCCCCGAGCATTGGTGGAAGACCCGCAACTTCGCCGACGGCGGCGGCTACGAGATTCCCCTCGGCAGCGGCCCCTACACCATCAGCAAGGTGGATGCCGGCAACACCATCACGTTCAAGCGTGACCCGAACTGGTGGGGCAAGGACCTGCCCATCAGCCGCGGCCTGTACAACTTCGATCACCTGAGCCTGGAATACTTCGGCGACACCGAAGTGGCGCGCCAGGTCCTGCGGGGCGGCGCCTATGACTTCAACCGCGAATTCTCTGCCACCGGCTACTCCATCGGCTACAACGGCCCGGCCCTCGATGATGGCCGCCTGCAACGCGCGCACCTGGCCAAGGAGGCACCGCAGCCGGCCCAGGGCTACGTGTTCAACGTGCAAAAACCGATGTTCAAGGACCGCCGCGTGCGCCAGGCCCTGGCCATGCTGTGGGACTTCGAGTGGGCCAACCGGCAGATGATGCGCAACATGTACATCCGCCAGCAGAGCTTCTTCTCCAACAGCCCGCTGGCGGCGACCCAACTGCCGGATGCCCAGGAACTGGCGATTCTGGAACCTTTGCGCGGGCAGATTCCCGACGAAGTCTTCACCCAGGTGTTCAAGGCCCCCACCACCGACGGTACCGGGATGATCCGCGACAAGCAGCTGCAAGCCCTGGCCCTGCTGGAACAGGCCGGCTGGAAGCCCGACGGTGACAAGCTGGTGAATGCCGAGGGCGAGCCGCTGGAGTTCACCTTCCTCAACGCCCAGAACGGCCTTGAGCGCCTGTTGTTGCCGTACAAGCGCAACCTGGCGCAGATCGGCATCACCCTCAACATCCGCCGCATTGACTCCTCGCAATACGTCAACCGCCTGATGGCCCGGGACTACGACATGATCGTCACCGGCTTCCCGGTTACCACTTCGCCGGGGATGGAGCTGTACAACTACTTCGGTTCGGCCGCCGCGTTTGATACCGGCGCCAACAACTACATGGTGCTGAAAGACCCGGCCGTCGACAGCCTGATCAACGGCCTGGTCAAGGCTGATACCCAGTCGCTGATGCTCAGTTACGCCCACGCCCTGGACCGCGTGCTGCAATGGAATTACCTGTGGATCCCCAACTACTACCCGCCGGGCACCTCCGCCGCGTGGTGGAACCGCTTCGGCCGCCCGGCCGTGGAAGCCAAGACCGATGAGGCCCTGGAAACCTGGTGGGAAATCAGCCCCACGCCGCTGACCAATGAACAGATGAAAGCCGAACTGACCAAACGCCCGGGAGCCCGCTGATGTTTGCCTATATCGTGCGGCGCTTGCTGCTGATCATTCCCACCCTGGTGATTATCCTGCTGGTGAATTTCGTTATCGTGCAGGCCGCGCCCGGCGGGCCGGTGGAACAGGCCATCGCCCACCTGCAAGGCATCGGTGGCGGTGGCGTCGGCGGCTCGTCTGCCGAAAGCCTCAGCAGCGGCTCCCGGGCCAGCCGTGGCCTGGACCCGAAACTGATCAAGGACATCGAAAAACAATACGGCTTCGACAAGCCCGCGCCGGAACGCCTGTGGCTGATGCTCAAGAGCTACGCCCAGCTGGACTTCGGCAACAGCTTCTTCCGTGGCAAAAGCGTGACCGACCTGATCCTCGAAAAGATGCCGGTGACCATTTCCCTCGGCCTGTGGGCCACCTTGATCACCTACCTGGTGTCGATCCCGCTGGGCATTCGCAAGGCGGTGCGCCATGGCAGCAGTTTTGATGTGTGGAGCAGCACCGCGATCGTGATTGGCTATGCGATGCCGGCGTTCCTGTTTGCGATGTTCCTGATCGTGGTGTTCGCCGGCGGCACTTCGTTGAACTGGTTCCCGGTGCGCGGGCTGGTCTCGGAAAACTTCGACCAGTTGAGCACCGTCGGCAAGATCGCCGATTACTTCTGGCACCTGGTACTGCCGGTCAGCGCCCTGGTGATCGGCGGGTTCGCCACCTTGACCATCCTCACCAAAAACTCGTTCCTCAATGAAATCACCCGCCAGTACGTGGTCACCGCCCGGGCCAAAGGCTTGAGTGAACGCCGGGTGCTTTACGGGCATGTGTTCCGCAACGCCATGCTGCTGGTGATCTCGGGGATTCCCCAGGCATTTATCGCGGTGTTCTTTGCCGGCTCGCTGTTGATCGAGGTGATCTTCTCCCTCGACGGCCTCGGTCGCATGAGCTACGAAGCTGCAGTTTCACGGGATTATCCGGTGGTGTTCGGTTCATTGTTTATCTTCACGCTGTTTGGCCTCTTGATAAAACTCATCGGTGACCTCTGCTACACCCTGGTGGACCCGCGTATCGACTTCGCCGCGAGGAACGCCTGATGCTCAAGCTCTCTCCCGTGGCCCGTCGGCGCTTTGAACGCTTCAAGAAAAACCGCCGCGGCTGGTGGTCGCTGTGGCTGTTTATCGGCCTGTTTATCCTGACCCTCGGCGGCGAGTTGATCGCCAATGACAAACCCCTGGTGCTCAGCTACCAGAACGAGCTGTATTTCCCGGTGTTCAAGCGCTACACCGAGCAGGAGTTCGGCGGGCAACTGCCGTTCCAGGCGGATTACCGCAGTGAATACGTGCAGAACCTGATCAAGAAGGACGGCGGCTGGATGCTGTTCCCGCCAATCCCGTTCAGCGACGACACCCCCAACTATGAGCTGACCCGCCCTGCCCCCAGCCCGCCCTCCAGCGTGAACTGGCTGGGCACCGATGACCAATCCCGCGACGTGCTGGCGCGGGTGATCTTCGGCGCCCGGGTGTCGATCCTGTTTGCCCTGGCTCTCACCGCCATCAGCGCCGCCATCGGCATCGCGGCCGGTGCGTTGCAGGGATATTACGGCGGCTGGGTCGACTTGCTCGGGCAACGAATATTGGAAGTGTGGTCCGGGCTGCCGGTGCTGTATCTGTTGATCATCCTGTCAGGGTTTGTCGAACCGAATTTCTGGTGGCTGCTGGGGATCATGGCGCTGTTTTCCTGGCTGGCCCTGGTGGACGTGGTGCGCGCCGAGTTCCTGCGGGGGCGCAACCTGGAGTACGTCAAGGCCGCGCGGGCGTTGGGCCTGGGGGACGGCAAGATCATCCGCCGGCATATCCTGCCGAATGCGATGACCGCGACCCTGAGCTACCTGCCGTTCATTTTGACCGGGGCGATTTCTACCCTGAGCGCCCTGGATTTCCTCGGTTTCGGCATGCCCGCCGGCAGCGCGTCATTGGGTGAGCTGATCGCCCAGGGCAAGCAGAACCTGCAAGCACCATGGCTGGGGCTGACCGCGTTTTTCACCCTGGCGCTGATCCTGTCGTTGCTGGTGTTTATCGGCGAGGCGTTGCGTGACGCCTTCGACCCACGCTCATGAAGGCCGTTGAGATGACTGAAAACCTGATCGAGATTCGCGACCTGAGTGTCGCCTTCAACGGCCAGACGGTGGTGCGCAAGCTGTGCCTGGACGTGCGCCCCGGCGAGTGCCTGGCGCTGGTGGGCGAGTCGGGTTCGGGCAAATCGGTGACCGCCCATTCGATCCTGCAACTGCTGCCCGAAGCCGGCACCGAAACCACCGGTTCGGTGCGCTATCGCGGCCAGGAACTGCTCGGCGCCACGCCCGCCACCCTGCAAAAACTGCGGGGCAACCGGATTGCGATGATCTTCCAGGAGCCGATGACGTCCCTGAATCCGCTGCACAGCATCGAGAAGCAGATCGGCGAAACCCTGCTGTTGCACAAGGGCCTGGGCGGCAAACAGGCCCAGGCGCGGATCCTCGAATTGCTCGAACTGGTGGGCATCCAGAAGCCCCGGGAACGCCTCAAGGCCTACCCCCACCAACTCTCCGGCGGCCAGCGCCAGCGGGTGATGATCGCCATGGCCCTGGCCTGTGAACCGGAACTGCTGATTGCCGATGAGCCGACGACTGCACTGGATGTGACGGTGCAGCGCAAGATCCTGCTGCTGCTCAAGTCCCTGCAACAACGCCTGGGCATGTCGCTGCTGCTGATCAGCCACGACCTCAACCTGGTGCGCAGCATTGCCCAGCGGGTGTGCGTGATGAAGGCCGGGGAGATTGTCGAACAGGCGGATTGCGAAACCCTGTTCTGCGCCCCGCAGCACCCTTACAGCCGCCTGCTGCTGGATGCTGAACCGGCAGGCATCGTCTTGAATCACGAGGCGCGGGAGACGGTGTTGCAGGTGGATAACCTGAGTGTGCAGTTCCCGCTGGGCGGCGGGCTGTTCCGGCGCAAACAGTACCTGCAAGCGGTGGACGGCATCAGCCTGGAGGTACAGCGCGGCAAGACACTGGGGATTGTCGGCGAGTCCGGCTCGGGCAAATCCACCCTGGGCCAGGCGATTCTGCGGCTGCTGGATTCCAGCGGCACGATTCGCTTCCAGGGCGAGGCCCTCGACGGCCTGACGCAAAAGCAGATGCAACCGTGGCGCAAGCAGATGCAGGTGGTGTTCCAGGACCCGTTCGGCAGCCTCAGCCCGCGGATGTCGGTGGCGCAGATCATCAGCGAAGGCCTGGAAGTGCATGCGCCGTGCAGCCTCAAGGACCGCGAAGCCCAAGTGATTCGCGTGCTGGAAGATGTGGGCCTGGACCCTGCCAGCCGCCATCGCTACCCCCATGAATTCTCCGGCGGCCAGCGCCAGCGCATCGCCATCGCCCGTGCGCTAGTGCTCAAGCCGGCGCTGATCCTGCTGGACGAACCCACCTCGGCGCTGGACCGTACCGTGCAGAAACAGGTGGTCGCCCTGCTGCTTGAGCTGCAGGAAAAGTACGGCCTGACGTACCTGTTTATCAGCCATGACCTGGCGGTGGTGCGGGCCCTGGCCCACGACATGATCGTGATCAAGGACGGCAAGGTGGTGGAACGCGGGCCCAGCGATGAAGTGTTTGCCGCGCCTCAACACCCTTACACCCGGGAACTCCTCGCGGCGGCGCACCCATGAGCACCACTGGCAGCCTCAAGGATTACCAATACGTTCGCGGCCTGGCGATCCAGTCGCTGTTCGAGATCATCGAGCAGTCCAGCGAAGGCACGGTGATTGTCGACGGTGACGCGAACATCGTCTGGATGAACGAGCGCTACGCCAAGCGCTTCGGCCTGAAAAGCGCCGACGAAGCCATCGGGCAACCCTGCGAGCAGGTGATTTCCAACAGCCTGTTGCGCCAGGTGGTGCGTAACGACCAGCCGATATTGCTGGATATCCAGGACACGCCCAAAGGCCCGCTGGTGGTGATGCGCCTGCCGATCCATGACGACGCCGGCAAGGTGATCGGCGCCATCGGGTTTGCGTTGTTTGATGAGCTGCGCAACCTGTCGCCGCTGATCGAGCGTTACCTGAGCATGCAGCAGGAACTGGCTTCCACTCGGTCGCTGCTGAGGTCGCGGCAGAGTAAATACAACTTCGCGCACTTTATCGGCACCAGCGCGGCCAGCCTGGAAGTCAAACGTCGGGCGCGGCGCAGTGCGAGCGCGGAGTCGCCAGTGTTGCTGCTGGGGGAAACCGGGACCGGCAAGGAGCTGCTGGCCCAGGCGATTCATGGTGCATCGCCTCGGGCGCACAAGGCCTTTGTGAGCATCAACAGCGCGGCGATTCCCCATGACTTGTTGGAAGCCGAATTCTTCGGCACCGCGCCCGGCGCGTTTACCGGTGCCGACCGCAAGGGCCGCCCCGGCAAGTTGCAGATTGCCCAGGGCGGCACGCTGTTTCTCGATGAGATCGGCGACATGCCGCTACCACTGCAAAGCAAATTGCTGCGGGTGTTGCAGGAGAAAGAGTTCGAGCCGGTGGGCTCCAACGAGATGATCCACAGTGATGTGCGGGTGATTGCGGCCACGTCCATGGACCTGGAAGCGGCAATCAAGCGCGGCGAGTTTCGGGCGGACCTGTATTACCGGCTGAATGTGCTGCCGATCCAGGTGCCGCCGTTGCGCGCGCGGCTGGATGATTTGCCGGCGTTGAGCGAGGCGATTCTGGAGGAGTTGCGCAGCCAGCATGAGCTGGACCGCGAGGCCTTGGCGTTATTGGCGCAGCATGCGTGGCCGGGGAATATCCGCGAGCTGCGCAATGTGCTGGAGCGGGCGGCGCTGTTGAGTGATGACCTGGTGCTGGATGCCAGTGAAATTCGCGCAGCAATTGGTACATTCAGCCCGGTTGAGCAGAGTTCGGTAGAGACCGTTGAGGGCGAGAGTTTCAGCGCGGCCCGGGAGCGGTTTGATCGGCAGGTGATTGGGGCGGCGTTGAAGCACTGTGAGGGGAATGTGGTGGAGGCGGCGAAGCGGCTGGGGCTGGGTCGGTCGACCTTGTACAAGAAAATGGTTGCCTTGGGCATCGCCTAGTCTCGAAAAAGAGACAACAATCTCATATCAAAGACAATCGACTGTGGGAGCTGGCTTGCCTGCGATAGCGGTGGGTCAGCCAACACATTCATCCGCTGACAAACCGCCATCGCAGGCAAGCCAGCTCCCACATTTGATCAGCGCCAGTCTCAAATAAGAGACAAACTTCAAAATTCAAACCTAAAAAAACAATATTATCTTTATATTTCAACAGGTTAATAACTTGGCACACATCTCGCTATAGCCCCTCCCCACCGCCTCCCCCCCACAAAAATAACAATCAGATGGAGACACACCATGAGTGTGATCATTGCCCTCGCCGCTCTGGCGCTGCTGATGCTGGCCGCCTACCGTGGCTACAGCGTCATCCTGTTCGCCCCCATCGCCGCCCTCGGCGCCGTGCTGCTCACCGACCCTTCCGCCGTCGCTCCCGCGTTCACCGGGGTGTTCATGGAGAAAATGGTCGGCTTCCTCAAGCTGTATTTCCCGGTATTCCTGCTCGGTGCGGTGTTCGGCAAGCTGATTGAAATCTCCGGCTTCTCGCGCTCCATCGTCGCCGCCGCGATCCAGTTGCTCGGCACCCGCCAGGCGATGCTGGTGATCGTGCTGGTGTGCGCCCTGCTGACCTACGGCGGCGTGTCGCTGTTCGTGGTGGTGTTCGCGGTGTACCCGTTTGCCGCCGAGATGTTCCGCCAGAGCAATATCCCCAAGCGCCTGCTGCCGGCGACCATCGCCCTAGGCGCGTTCTCGTTCACCATGGACGCCTTGCCCGGCACGCCGCAGATCCAGAACATCATCCCCAGCACCTTTTTCAACACCACCGCCTGGGCCGCGCCGTGGCTGGGGCTGATCGGCACGATCTTCGTGTTCTGCGCCGGCATGCTGTACCTGGCCCGCCAGCGCAACAAGGCCCAGCGCGCCGGTGAAGGCTATGGGACCGAGCTGCGCAACGAGCCGGAAACCGCCGAAGACATCAAGCTGCCCAACCCTTGGATCGCGCTGTCCCCGCTGTTACTGGTGGGCATCATGAACCTGCTGTTCACCCACTGGATTCCGCTGTGGTACGGCAAGACCCACACCCTCAGCCTGCCGGGCATGAGCGCGCCGGTGCAGACCGAAGTCGCCAAGCTCACGGCAATCTGGGCGGTGCAGGCGGCGTTGCTGGTGGGGATTATCGTGGTGCTGGTGTTCGGCTTCTCGGCGATTCGCAGCAATCTCGCCGAGGGCAGCAAGAGCGCGGTCAGCGGCGCGCTGCTGGCGGCGATGAACACCGCTTCGGAATACGGTTTTGGTGCGGTGATCGCCTCGCTGCCGGGCTTCCTGGTGCTGGCGGACTGGCTCAAGGGCATTCCCAACCCACTGGTCAACGAAGCGATTACCGTGACCCTGCTGGCCGGCATCACCGGTTCCGCCTCGGGCGGCATGAGCATCGCGCTGGCGGCCATGTCGGAGAGCTTTATTTCAGCGGCCCATGCGGCCAATATCCCCCTTGAAGTACTGCACCGGGTCGCGGCCATGGCCAGCGGCGGCATGGACACCCTGCCCCACAACGGCGCCGTGATCACGCTGCTGGCGGTCACCGGGCTGACCCACCGCGAAGCCTATAAAGATATTTTCGGCATCACGATCATCAAGACCCTCGCGGTGTTCGTGGTGATTGGTACTTTCTACGCCACCGGCATTGTGTGAGGTTGATATGACGACATTGAACGGCAAGACCGCCCTGGTCACCGGTTCCACCAGCGGCATCGGCCTGGGCATCGCCCTGAGCCTGGCCAAGGCCGGCGCCAACCTGATCCTCAACGGCTTCGGCGATGCCAGCGCGGTGATCGCCCAGGTGCAGGCCTTCGGCGGCAAGGTCGGGCATCATCCGGCCGACGTCAGCGACCCGGCGCAGATCGCCGAGATGATCGCCTACGCCGAGCGCGAGTTTGGCGGCATCGACATTCTGGTGAACAACGCCGGGATCCAGCATGTGGCGCCGGTGGACGAATTCCCGGTGGAGCGCTGGGATTCGATCATTGCGATCAACCTGTCGTCGGTGTTCCACAGCACGCGTTTGAGCCTGCCGGGCATGAAAGCCAAGGGTTGGGGGCGGATCGTCAATATCGCCTCGGTGCATGGGCTGGTGGGTTCGGTGGGCAAGGCGGCTTACGTCGCTGCCAAGCACGGGGTGATCGGGCTGACCAAGGTGGTGGGCCTGGAAACAGCCCAGAGTAATGTCACCTGCAATGCCATCTGCCCGGGCTGGGTGCTGACGCCGCTGGTGCAGAAGCAGATTGATGACCGGATTGCCAGCGGGGTTGACCCACAGCAGGCGCAGCAGGATTTGCTGGCGGAGAAGCAGCCGTCGCTGGAGTTCGTGACGCCGCCGCAATTGGGCGAGCTGGTGCTGTTCCTGTGCAGCGAAGCCGGCAGCCAGGTGCGGGGCGCGGCGTGGAATATCGACGGCGGCTGGCTGGCCCAGTAAACGACGATCCCCAAGACACCGCAGCTCAAATGTGGGAGCGGGCTTGCTCGCGAATGCGGTGTATCAGTTAACACATCTGGAACTGACCCACCGCATTCGCGAGCAAGCCCGCTCCCACATTTTGATCGGTGTCGTTAGATAGATCAGATAATAAAAAAGAGATTTCCTTATGTCCGAAATACTCTGGCAACCCTCCCCCGAACGCATCCACAACACCCGGATGGACCAGTTCCGGCGCTTCATCAATGATCGCCATGCCTTGCAGATCAGCGACTACCCGGCCCTGCACCAGTGGAGCATCGACCAGCGCCCGGACTTCTGGCAGTCGATTGTCGAGTTTTTTGAGGTGCAGTTCCGCACGCCGCCCAGCGCGGTGCTGATCGAAGACGCCGAGATGCCCAGCGCCCAGTGGTTTCCCGGCGCTACCCTGAACTTTGCCGAACACCTGCTGCGCCGCCGCGACGATCACCCCGCCGTGGTCGCGATCAGCGAAGACGGCCAGCGCGAGCAACTGACCTACGCCGAACTGGCCCGCCATGTCGCCGGCCTGCAACGCAGCCTGCGGGCGGCCGGCGTGGGCGTAGGGGACCGGGTGGCCGCGTGCATGCCCAACACCTGGCAAACCCTGGTGGGCATGCTCGCCACCACCAGCCTCGGCGCCATCTGGTCGTGCTCCTCGCCGGACTTCGGCACCCAGGGCGTGATCGACCGCTTCGGCCAGATCGAACCCAAGGTGCTGATCACCTGCGCCGGTTGCCGCTACGCCGGCAAGGTCATCGACCAAAGCAGCAAGCTCAATGAAATCCTCGAACGGCTGCCGTCCCTGCAACAATTGATCATCGTGCCGTATGCCCGCCCGCAAGCCCGGCCCGAGGAGTATCAGACCCGGGCCCACGTCGCACTCTGGGACGACTTCTACAGCCCCGGCGGCGAGCCCGATTTCGTCGCCGTGCCCTTCGATCAGCCGCTGTACATCCTCTATTCCAGCGGCACCACCGGCGTGCCCAAGTGCATCATCCACGGCACCGGCGGCGTACTGCTCACCCACCTCAAGGAACACGGCCTGCACGCCGACCTGTCGCGGGACGACTGCCTGTTCTACTACACCACCTGCGGCTGGATGATGTGGAACTGGCTGGTGTCGGTACTGGCCATCGGCGCCACGGCGGTGCTGTATGACGGCTCGCCGTTTCACCCCGGGCCGGAACGCCTGATGGACCTGATCGACCAGGAAAAAATCAGCGTGTTCGGCACCAGCCCCAAGTTCCTTGCCACCCTGGAGAAAGCCGGGCTGCAACCGCGGCTGAGCCATGACCTGGGCAGCCTCAAGGGCCTGATTTCTACCGGCTCGCCGCTGTCGCCCCAGAGCTACGACTACGTGTACCGCGAGATCAAGCCCGAGCTATGCCTGTCGTCGATGTCGGGTGGCACCGATATCGTGTCCTGCTTCGTGATCGGCAACCCGGTGCTGCCGGTGCGCCGTGGCGAGATGCAGTGCAAGAGCCTGGCAATGGCTATCGAAGTGTGGGACGACCAGGGCCACCCGCTGGTGGGCGAAAAAGGCGAACTGGTGTGCACCCGGCACTTCCCCGCAATGCCTATCGGCCTGTGGAATGACCCGCACCAGGAAAAACTGCGGGCCTCGTATTTCAGCCAGTTCCCCGGCGTGTGGGCCCAGGGCGACTACGCCGAACAGCGGCCCAATGGCAGCCTGCTGATCCATGGCCGCTCGGATGCGGTGCTCAACCCCGGAGGGGTGCGCATCGGCACCGCGGAGATCTACCGCCAGGTGGAAAAACTGCCTCAGGTCCTGGAAAGCCTGGCCATCGGCCAACGCTGGCAGGATGACGTGCGGGTGGTGCTGTTTGTGCGCCTCAACGACGGCATCGAACTGGACGACGGCCTGGAGCAGCAGATCCGCCAGGTGATCCGCGCCAACACCACGCCGCGCCACGTGCCGGCGAAGATCCTCGCGGTGACGGATATCCCGCGCACCATCAGCGGCAAGATCGTCGAGCTGGCGGTGCGCAACGTGGTGCATGGCGAGGCGGTCAAGAACACCGACGCACTGGCCAACCCCGAGGCGCTGGAGCAATTTCGTGATCGCCCGGAGCTGGCAGAAAGATGAAACGTTTTAGCCTTTAAGCACTCATTTGAAGACAAACCCCTCAAGCATGCTATTTTTCGAGGGTGGAAAGCCGGCCCCGGGTCGCGGGATAATCGGCTTTTGTCATTCTTCAAGCGTTACGCGCAGGGCATTTACATGAACGTATCACCCACCGGCAGCGAGGCCGCAGCACTGATTGCGCGGCTGGACTGGGCACGAAGCCCCCTCGGTGACGCCATTGATTGGCCGCAAAGTCTCCGTACAGCCGTCGACATCGTGATCCATTCACCGATGCCGATGCTGTTGTTGTGGGGCGCCGAACTCACCCAGATCTACAATGACGGCTTCGCAATGCTGGCGGGCAACAAGCATCCTGGCGCCTTTGGCCAGCCTGCCGACCTGATCTGGCCGGAGCTGAAGCCGTTCACCGATCCGATCTACAGCGCCGTCTTCGCGGGCCAGGTGCGCACGTTCACCGAGCAGCGTTTCGTGCTGCAACGCAATCACCGCGACACCGAGATCTGGCTCGACCTGACCTACAGCCCGATCCGCGACGAGCGTGGCGAGGTCGCCGGGATCCTGATTACCGCCATCGAAACCAACGAGCGCCGGCGCATCGCCCTGGAACTGCAGCAGCGCACCGAGAACAGCCTCAAGGCCCAGCGCAACACCGAGCAGCGCCTGCAGCTGGCCCTGGCCGCCACCGATGCCGTGGGCACCTGGGACTGGGATATCGGCGAAGACCGCTTTATCGCCGACGCCCATTTCGCCCAATTGCACGGTGTTGACCCGTGCGACGCCGACCTGCTGCCCATCAGCGACTACCTGCAAGGCGTGCACCCCGAAGACCGTGGCATGGTGGCCCGCAGCATCAAGCACTGCATCACCCACGGCACCGAGTACGCCGAGGAATACCGCCTGCAGCGCGCCGACGGCGAAGTGCGCTGGGTGTTTGCCCGGGGCCGCTGCTACAAGGACCACCATGGCCGACCGGCGCGTTTTCTCGGCGCCGCCCTCGACCTGACCGAACGCAAGCACACCGAACAGGCCCTGCGCCAAAGCCAGACCGAGCTGCAACTGATCATCAACGCCATGCCGGTGTTGATCGGTTATGTCGACCACGAGCAGCGTTTTCGCCTGAACAACAGTGCCTATCTGGAATGGTACGGCATGACCCCGCAGGAGTTGTACGGCAAGAGCATCCGCGAAGTCGTGGGCGACGAAATCTATGCCGGGCGCGTCGACAAGATCGAGGCGGCGCTCAAGGGCAAGGCCTGCAGTTTCGTTACCGTCACCCCGCACCATGACGGGCGGCCACGCCACGCGCTGATGAAGTACCTGCCGCGTTTCAGCGCTGACGGGTCAGTCAACGGTTTCTATATTTTTGTGATCGACGAGACCGAGCGCAAACTTACCGAGGAAGCCCTGCGCCACCTCAACGAAAACCTCGAAGAGCGCGTCAGCCAGCGCACCCAGGCCCTGGCCGAAGCCAACCAGCGCCTGCAAAACGAGATGTTCGAGCGCGAGCGTGCCGAAGACGCCCTGCGCCATGCCCAGAAGATGGAAGCGGTCGGCCAGCTCACCGGCGGCATCGCCCATGACTTCAACAACATGCTCACCGGGATCATCGGCAGCCTGGACCTGATGCAACGCTATATCGCCGCCGGGCGCAGCGACGAGATCGGCCGTTTCACCGACGCCGCCGTGTCCTCGGCCCATCGCGCCGCTGCGCTGACCCATCGCCTGCTGGCCTTCTCCCGCCGCCAATCCCTGGACCGCAAGCCGGTCGACCCGAATCAATTGGTGGCGTCCCTGGAAGACCTGTTCCGCCGCACCAAGGGCGCGCACATCGAACTCAAGGTGCAACTGGGCACCGACGTGTGGCCGGTGAACACCGACGCCAGCCAGCTGGAAAACGCCCTGCTCAACCTGGTGATCAACGCCCGCGATGCGATGCCCGACGGTGGGCAATTGTGCATCGAGACCGCCAACAGCTACCTCGACGGCACCGACATCACCACCCTGGAACCGGTCAAGGCCGGCGACTATGTGATGCTCGGCGTGAGCGACAACGGCGCCGGCATGACCGCGAAAATCCTCGCCAAGGCCTTCGACCCGTTCTTCACCACCAAGCCCATCGGCCAGGGTACCGGCCTTGGGCTGTCGATGATCTATGGGTTTGCACAGCAATCCGGCGGCCACGTGACCATCCAAAGCGAACCGGGCCAGGGCACCTGCGTGCGCCTGTACCTGCCGCGCCTGCATGGCACGGCACTGGAGCGGACCACACCCGCTACCCAGGGCGAAGCCCCGGTGGCGCTGGAAGGCGAAGCCGTGGTGGTGGTCGAGGACGACCCGGCAGTGCGGATGCTGGTGGTGAATGTGCTGGATGAACTGGGCTACACCGCACACCAGGCGGCGGATGCACGGGCGGCGCTGCCGTTGCTGGAGTCCGACTTGCGCGTGGATTTGCTGGTGACTGATGTGGGCTTGCCGGGGATGAACGGCAGGCAACTGGCGGAAATCGCCCGGCAACACCGGCCGGACCTGAAGGTGCTGTTCATGACCGGTTACGCCGAGAAAGCCGCCGAGCGCCAGGGGTTCCTGGAGGAAGGCATGGACATGGTGGCCAAGCCGTTTTCGATTGACCTGCTGGCCAACAAAATCCGCAGCATGATCAGCTCAGAGGCCTGACTTCAGGCATAATCGCGCGCCGTTTCACATCAGGACCGATCAATGAAAGCCCAAGCCCGTCACATTCTGGTGAAAACCAGTGAGGAAGCCGAACAGCTCAAGCAGCGTATTGCCAAGGGCGAAGCGTTTGATGTGTTGGCCAAGAAGTACTCCACCTGCCCTTCCGCCAAGCGCGGCGGTGATTTGGGTGAAGTGCGGCCGGGGCAGATGGTGGGGGTGATTGATGCGGTGATCTTCAAGAAGCCCGTGAAGGTGGTTCATGGGCCGATCAAGAGCAAGTTCGGGTATCACCTGGTGCAAGTGTTTTACCGCGATTGATGAGTGGCGAGGGAGCTTGCTCCCGCTGGAGTGGGTGATCGTTCCCACGCTCTGCGTGGGAATGCCTCACCGGACGCTCTGCGTCCGCTCTTGGGACGCAGAGCGTCCCTGGCTGCATTCCCACGCGGAGCGTGGGAACGATCAGCGTCAGTCTCGGGGAATGAGTGCACCTGGCACCTGAATCACCCGGCTCGCCAACCGATGCCCGGCCAGTGCTGCATCCTGCGGCGAGCCGCCCTTGAGCCGACTGGCCAGGTACGCCGCACTGAACGAATCCCCCGCCGCCGTGGTGTCGACCACCTTCTCCACCACCAGCGCCGGCACCTCGAACCGCTCATCCTCCCAGCGAATCAAACACGCATCCGCCCCGCGCTTGAGCACCACCTCGGCAATCGTCGGGTACGCCGCAAACACCTGCTCGCTGTCTTCATAGCCGAACAACGCCCGTTCGTCATCCTCGGTCAGCAAGGCGATATCCACCTCGGCCAACACCGCGTGATACGCCGCGCGTGCGGCGTCCACGCTGGCCCACAGGCGTGGCCGGTAGTTGTTGTCGAACACCACCTTGCCGCCGCGCTTGCGGGTTTCGACCAGGGTTTCCAGCAGGCGCGCACGGCCCACTTCGCCCAGCACCGCCAGGGTAATGCCGCTGAAATACACCACGTCGTACGTCGGCAACGCTGCCAGGATCGGCTCGGCCGCCGGAGTGGTGAAGCAGTCGCGCACGGCCGCTTCATTGCGCCAGTAGAGGAATTTGCGCTCGCCGTTGGCATCGGTCTGGATGCAGTACAAACCCGGCAGGCGCCCGGGCAGGCGCTGGACCATGCCCAGGCCCAGGCCTTCTTCGGCCCAGTGCTTGCACATGGCATCGCTGAAGCTGTCATCGCCCAGGGCGGTGACGTAGTCGACGGTGCTCGGTTCACCCAGCTCGCGGCGCAGGTAGACGGCGGCGTTCAGGGTGTCGCCGCCGAAGCTTTGTTGCAGGCTGCCGTCGGCGCGGTGTTGCAGTTCGATCATGCATTCGCCGATGAGGGCGATGCGCGGTTTTGTGTTCATGTCTGGGGGCTCTCGGGGTACTTGAGGGCCTCATCGCGGGCAAGCCCGGCTCCCACAGTTAACCGAGTTTCTTCAGTCGAAATGCAGTCGAATGTGGGAGCTGGCTTGCCTGCGATGGGCGCGACTCGGTCTAGAAGCAGGTATGCAGGCTTTCGATCACCTGCAATTGCTCATCCACCAGATTACCCACTTGCCACTTGTCGAAGGTCAGGCACGGGTGGGATGTGCCGAAGGAGATGATGTCGCCAATGCGCAACTCAACCCCCGGTGCGACGACCATGAACGCATGCTGGTCCATCACGGCGGTGACCTTGCACGCCGTCACGTCATCACCCTCGGCTGGCAGCACGCCAGCCTTGTAGCGCTTGAGCGGCACCGGCAGGCCGGCGTCGTAGGCGACGTCGCGCTTGCCCAGGGCGATCACCGCGAAGCCCGGCTCCGGCAGCGACTGCACATGGGCCCAGACTTCCAGCGCCGGGCGCAGGCCTTCGTTGAGGTCGCTGCGACGGTCCAGTACGCAGCACTGCGCGTCTTTGTAGATGCCGTGGTCGTGAGCCACGTAGCTGCCCGGGCGCAATACGCTGAGGAAGCGGCCAGCGGCGTTCTGGGCTTCGAAGGATTCGGCAATCAGGTCGTACCAGGCCGAACCCGAGGCGGTAATGATGGGCTTGGCCAGGTCGAAGGCGCCGCTGTTTTGCAGGTCGACGGCCAGGCGTACCAGAGAGGCGGCGAATTCGCGGATGCCACTGATGGCGTGCTCGCCATGGATGACCCCTTCGTAGCCTTCGATGCCGGTGAGGGCCAGCGCTGGCTGGGCCTTGATCGCCTTGGCCAGGTCGAGCACCTGCTGTTCGGTGCGGCAACCGCAACGCCCGCCGACCACGCCGTATTCGATCATCACGTTCAAGCGCAGGCCACGGGCGGCGAAGAACAGGCCCAGGTCGGCGACGTTGTCCGGGTGGTCGACCATGCAGTGGAAGTCGAATTCGGGGTCGGCCAGCAGGTCGGCGATCAGCGCCATGTTCGGCGCGCCCACCAGTTGGTTGGCCATCAACACCCGGCGAACCCCACCGGCGTACGCAGCGCGGGTCTGCACGGCGTTGGCCAGGGTGATGCCCCAGGCGCCCTGCTCGATCTGCCGCTGGAACAGCGCGGGCATCATGCTGGTCTTGCCGTGAGGCGCCAATTGCGCACCGCTGTTGCTGACGAAATCCTGCATCCAGCGGATGTTGTGTTCCAGGGCGTCGCGGTGCAACACCAGGGCCGGCAGGCTGACGTCACGGACCAGATGTGCACCGACGGCGGCGGCGCCTTTTTCAACGGCATTGAAGGCAGACATAAGGGTTTCCTATTCGTTGATGCGACGGGCCAGGTTGTTCGCACTGTCGATCAGCACCCGGCGGTAGTCGTTGTAGTTTTTGATCGCATCGGCCCGTGGGGCAACGATGCACAGGGTCGCAATGCTGATGCCTTGGGCGTCCCGGACCGGGGCGGCAAAGCAGTGGGTAAAGGTGTCGGCGACACTGTCGAAGGAGAAGAATCCGTCGAGGGTGGCCTGACGGATTTGCCCGAGGAAGGTTTCCAGAGGCAGGCGCTGACCGTCCGGGAGGATGAAGTCGTCGTAGTCGATCAGGTCGATGATTTGCTGGTCGCTCAGGTGGCCCAGCAGCAGGCGGCCGGAGGCGGTCCAGGGGATCGGCGCGTTCTCGCCGATGTCTGAGGAAATGCGGAAATGCCGCTCGCCTTCGCGCATCAGGGCCACGGTGTATTTGCGGCCATTGAGCAGGCACATCTGGGCGGTTTCGTGGGTTTGGCTGACGATTTCCTGCAGGGCGTGGTCGGCTTCGCGGGTCAGGTCGAAATGGCGCAGGTGGGCCTGGCCGAGGAAGTACAGCTGACGGCCGAGGTAGACGTGACCGTCCTTGCCGACGGTTTCGAGGATGCGCCGTTCCAGCAGCGAGGCCACCAGTTCGTAGACCGTGGATTTGGGGCTGCCGATGCCGCTGGCGATGTCATTCGGGCGCAGGGGCTGGCCGATTTCCTTGAGGAAATCGAGGATATCGAACGCCCGGTCGAGGCCTTTGGCGCGGCGTTTGATGGTGTCTTCGGTCATGGCAGTCGTCGGTCCCGTTTGAAGATGTAGCTATCAACACAGATCCCCTGTGG
>NZ_JACAPW010000031.1:206265-227944 GCF_013385495.1 Pseudomonas sp. F8002
CCTGTGGTCTCAAGAGACGGGCATTTAGCCTTTTTTCTTGTAGGCCACGCAATCGATCTCAACCTTGCAATCGACCATCATGTTCGCCTGCACACACGCCCGCGCCGGGGCATGTTCCGGGTTGAAGTATTCGCCGAAGACTTTGTTGAAGCTCCAGAAGTCCCGTGGGTCTTCCAGCCATACACCGACGCGCACCACGTCTTCAAGGGCGTAGCCGGCTTCTTCGAGAATCGCCACCACGTTGCGCATGGTCTGGTGGGTCTGCTCGACGATCCCGCCCGTGATGATTTCACCGTCCACCGCCGGCACCTGGCCCGACACGTACAACCAGCCATCTGCTTCCACCGCGCGGGCGAAAGGACGAGGCTGGCCGCCGCCTGCAGTGGCGCCGGTGCCGTAACGAGTAATGCTCATAATGGATCTCCTGAAGTGATGATTTAAAAACGAATGTTCTTGAGAAATTCCGCCAGTCGCGGCGATTGCGGGCGTTCGAAGATGTCTTTCGGCGGCCCTTGTTCTTCAATGCGGCCCTGGTTCATGAAGACGATCTTGTCCGAGACTTCATAGGCAAAGCGCATTTCGTGGGTGACCAGCAACATGGTCATGCCCTCTTCCGCCAAACCCTTGATTACGCTGAGCACTTCGCCCACCAGTTCCGGGTCCAGGGCCGAGGTGACTTCGTCGAACAGCATCAGGCTCGGGTTCATCGCAATCGCCCGGGCAATCGCCACGCGCTGTTGCTGGCCGCCCGACAGTTGGCCCGGGAAGTGATTGCGGCGCTCCAGCAGGCCGACACGGTCCAGCCATTTTTCCGCCAGTGCAACCGCTTCGTCCTTGCCCATCTTCTTGACCTTGAGCAGGCCCAGGGTGACGTTCTGCAAGGCGGTCAGGTGCGGGAACAGGTTGAACTGCTGGAACGCCATGCCGGTCATCGCGCGGTGCTGGGAGATCACCCGCTCCGGGTGGCGCACGCGCTTGCCGCCGACCTCGCTGTAGCCGATGGATTCACCGTCGAGGGTGATCTGGCCGCCCTGGAATTCTTCCAGCAGGTTGACGCAACGCAGCAGCGTGGTCTTGCCCGAGCCGCTGGAGCCGATCAACGTCACGACGTTGCCGCGCTGCATGCTCAGGTCGACGCCCTTGAGCACTTCCACCGGGCCGTACTGTTTACGCAGGCCGCGAATGTTCAGCAGTGGCTGGCTTTCTTTTGAGAGTTGGTTCATGGCAACGCCACCCGCTTTTCAATGTAACGCCCCAACAATTCGATGGCGTAGTTGATGACAAAAAACATAAAGCCTGCAAACAGGTAGAACTCCAGGGTCATGAACGTCCGGGCGATGACCTGTTGGGTGCTGAGGAGCAGCTCGGCCACACCGATCACCGACAGCAAGGTGGAAGCCTTGACGATTTCGGTGGACGAGTTGACCCAGGTCGGCAGGATCTGCCGCAGGGCCTGGGGCAACAGCACGTAGCCAAGAGACTGGTAGAAGGTCAGGCCGATGGCCTTGCCCGCTTCCAGTTGCCCCTTGGGAATGGCCTGCAATGCACCGCGCACGATTTCCGAAACGTGAGAGCCGCAGAACAGCGTCAGGCCCACGGCACCGGCCTGGAACGCAGTGATCTGCCAGCCAAGCGCCGGCAGCATGTAGAAGCACGCCAATACCAGCACAAACACCGGCGTACCGCGGATCAGGTCGACGTACAGGCGAAACGGTGCGCGCATCCAGAATTTGCCGTAGGTCAGGATCAACCCGGCAACGATGCCGATCAGGGTGCCGAAGATAATGGCCAGGGCCGAGCAGTAGACGCTGGTCTGGAACCCCGCCCAGAGGGTTTCCCGGGCGATCCACAACTCATGCAGCCAGCTGGGGGATTCGTACATGGGCGCTCCTTAGCGGCGAATTGCCAAACGCTGTTCCAGGTAACGGAGCAGCATGGCAATGAGGTAACAGGCAGCCACATAGAGCGCGGTCGTGACCATCCAGGTTTCAATCACCCGGTAGCTTTCGACGTTGATCTTGCGGGCGTAATAGGTCAGCTCCGGCACCGCGATCGCGGCGGCCAGGGAGGTGTCCTTGAACAGCGAAATGAAATTGTTCGACAGCGCCGGCAGCACGTTGCGCAGCATCACCGGCACGGTGATGTACGCGCGGATACGCCACTCGCCCAGGCCAATGGCCAGGCCCGCTTCACGCAACCCCTTGGGAATGTTCAGCAGGCCTGCGCGAAAGACCTCGGTGAGGTAGGCACCGGCGTACAACGACAGGGTGATGATGAACGAAGGGATCTTGTCCAGCCGGATACCCAGGCTGGGCAAGGCGAAGTAGATCAACAGGATCAGCACCAGGATCGGGGTGTTGCGGATCACCGTCACATACACCGAGGCCACGATGCGCAGCGCACGGTGTTTGGACAGCATCGCAAACGCCATCAACAGGCCGATCACGCAACCGATGGCGATGGACAGCAGTGCCAGTTCAAGGCCGAGGCCGAGCCCCGCCAGCAAGCTGGGGAAATCGCGCCACACAGCGGCAAAGTTCAACTGATAGTTCATGGTCGGCAGTACCTGATTGGGGCGCCGTCAGCGACGCCCCAGGGTTTACGAATTACTTGAACTCAACCGGGAAACCGATCGCAGGCTCTGGCAGATCCACACCGAACCATTGCTTGAACGAGGCCTTGTACATCGGGAACTCCACGCCGGTCATGGCTTCATGCAGGGCGGTGTTGACGAAGTTCAGCCAGTCCTGGTCGCCACGCTTGACGGCGCACGCATAGGTTTGCGGGCTCCAGGCGTAGCTCGGGCTGCGGTAGCGGCCCGGGTTTTGCACCATCAGGTACTTGACCGAGGACTGGTCGGTGGCAGCGGTGTCGGCACGCCCGGAGTTCACGGCCTGGTACATCAGGTCGACGCTGTCGTACTGGTCGACCTTGGCTTTGGGCAATGCCTGGTGCACCAGCTCTTCGGCGTAGACGTTTTGCAGCACGGCCACGGTGACGCTGTCGCCGGCGGCCTGCAGGTCTTCGATCTCTTTGTATTTGCTGTTGGCCGGCAGCAGCAGGCCCACGCCTTCGCGGTAGTACGGCAGGGTGAAAGCCACTTGCTGCGCGCGGCTGGCGGTAACGGTGATGAACTGGCAGCTCATGTCGACCTTGTCGGTCAACAGGTTGGGAATCCGGGCATCGGAAGACTGCACCACGTATTCGACTTTGCTCGGGTCATTGAACAGACCCTTGGCCACGATGTGGCCGATGTCGATGTCAAAACCCTGCAACTTGCCATCCGCTCCCTGGAAGTGCCACGGCGCATTGGTACTGCCTGTACCCACGATCAGGTGCCCACGCTTGAGCACTGTATCGAGCTTGCTGTCCGCCGCCTGCACTACGCTGGCGAGGGAAGCCGATGCGGCGAAGAGAAAAACACACGCTTTGAACACGGAAGGTCGGTGATGCATGACAAGCACTCCAGGGATTGTGTATTCCGCTATACCGGAACTTAGTATGTAACAACGGAATAGACAGCAGAAAGTGTGCCACACGCAGTAACAGAAAAATATTGCGGGATTAATTTCTTTTTAAATCAACGGGATAGATTTTTATCAGCGATAAGGCACTGGGTCAGCCGCTGCAATCAGATTGCTACCGTTGGCTACACACCGGGGTGACAGGCCACATTTGGGTGCGGGGGCGGGTCGTTACCGTGCACGAAAGCGGTGCGGTGGCCGGATGGAAGAATTCCGTGGCTGGGCTAGTCTTGGCAGATGATCGACCCCCCAAGGAACGCGTTCAGATGAAGATCAGTCTTGTCCTTATGTTGTTGTCGCTGGCATTTGCCACCCAGGTGTTCGCCAAGGATGACCGGCGCGAATGCAAGGCCGAGCTGGTCAGGCTGAAGGCGGCGTTCAGTACGAACTACACCACGCAGAATCATCATGGGTATCGCAGGGCGAAGGATGCCAAGGATCAGGGTGACTATAAGCAGTGCGTGGGGTTGGCGAAGAAGGCTCGGGAGCGGGCGGAGCGCTGAATCCTTTGGGGCTGCTGCGCAGCCCAGCGGGAGCAAGCTCCCTCGCCACAATGGGCCAGTTGGGGGTGGGTACCTGTTAGTTTTGACAGTAGACGGTTTTGATCGCCGGGATTAGCGTGGGCCAGGCCTTTCGCTCAAGGAGATCATCATGGGAATTGCAACGGCGGTGATTGCCGATGCCGAGCAGTATCAGCAGTTGCTCAAGGCGCATAGAACGGTGTTCATGCTGTTTGTATCGCAGCACTGCCCGGCCTGCGGGGAAGCCGGGCCACTGTTTGAACGGATTGCCGGGAAATACGCCAGCTCCGTGAAGAGCCTGGTGCTCGACACTGCCCAAACCCCGAGGCATCCCGAGGTTACCGGCACGCCTACCCTGCTGGTTTTCCAGAACGGCAAGATGATCAATAAGCTGAAGGGGTTCGACGAAAAAACGCTGAGGGAGACGTTCGCCAAGACCAGAATCAGTCCTCCAACATCAACCGTGCCGTCCCCGAAACCCGAATCGAGGCACCCTTCTCATCGGTGATCTGCGCCTGCAAGCGTGACCGGCTGCCCATGTCTTCGCCTTGAATGATGTCGATGCGCCCGTTGTGCGGCCAGCCCAGGTCCCGCAGGTAGCCGGCAAAGGCAGCGGTCGCGGCACCGGTGGCCGGGTCTTCGTACACGCCGCCCACCGCAAACGGGTTGCGGGTGTGGAACAGTGTCGGGCTTTCGGCAAACACCAGCACCACGGTACCCAGCCCGGCGTCGGTCATGTAGCGGCGACCGGCTTCCAGTTCATAGTGCATCTGGCTGAGTTTGGCGCGACTGTCGAGCGCCAGCACCAGGTGGGAGATGCCGGCATGGATGATCGCCGGCGGAATGCTCGGGTCCAGGTCATTGCGGGTGTAACCGAACAGGGTCAGGCCCGCGTCCACCAGCGCATCGTTGGCCGGTGCGCTGCGGGTTGGCGGGGATTGCAGCGCGGCCTCGATCAGGTCGCCTTCGCTGCGACCGCTGACCGAGATATCGCCATTGTTCAACGCCAGGTGGAATTCGCCATCGCCCAACGCCAGGCTCAAGGCCGCACCGAGGGCGATGGTGGCATGCCCGCAAAACGCAACTTCGGACTCCGGCGCGAAGTACCGCACGCGCCAGCCGTCATCCTGCGGGCAGGCAAATACGGTTTCCGAAAACCCGACTTCGTGGGCGATACGCTGCATTTCTACAGCTTCCGGCAGGCTGTCACCGATCCAAACACCCGCCGGGTTACCGCCCTGGTTGCCGTCACAGAATGCAGAAATCTTAAGCACGTCCAAAGTCATTCGGGTAACCCTTCCTTAACGGTTCAGTGAGCGGCGATGCTATCCAAAGGCCAGCCCAGCGTCGAATGAAATTCACCCGTTAAAGAGGGGCCAGCAACACCTGCGTGACCCGCCGCTCCTCCACCGCCGCCACGGTCAGGCGCCAGCCTTCATGTTCCAGGCTGTCACCGACCACCGGCAGTCGATCCAGCAGGCTCATCACCAGCCCGGCCAGGGTCTGGTAATCCTCCGTCGCCATAGCCTTGAAGCCGGTGCGCTGGCGGATCAGGTTGAGGTTCAAGGCGCCATTGACGCGAAAACCACCCTCCTCCTCGACGATATCCGGGCCTTCGACCTCACTCGCATCCGGCAACTCACCGGCGATGGACTCGAGGATGTCGGTCATGCTCAACACCCCGATAAAGTCGCCGAATTCGTTGATCACGAAGGCAATGTGAGTCGACTCCTGACGCATCTGCTCCAGGGCATTGAGAATCGAAAAACTCTCCAGCAAGTTGACCGCCCGGCGCGCCAGGTGCTCCAGGTTCGGCTCGTTACCGGCCAGGTATTCCTTGAGCAACTCCTTCTTGTGCACAAAGCCCAATGGCTCGTCGACATTACCGTTGCGGATCAAGGGCAGACGCGAGTAAGACGAATGCATCAGTTTCAGGCGGATAGTGTCGGGATCGTCCGACAGATCTATAGAGTCCACCTTCGCCCGAGGCGTCATCAGCGTACGGATCGGGCGTTCAGCCAGTTGCAGCACGCCACTGATCATCACCCGCTCGCGCCGGTCGAACAGCGGCCCGCCGTTGGCATCGGGGTTGTCCAGCAGGTCGGCGACCTCTTCACCCACCTCCTCCACTGCCAGATTACGCCCGCCGAGCAAACGCATCACCGCGTGGGCCGTGCGCTCACGCCTCGGCAGCGTGCCCTGGGCCGACTTCTTGCGGCGCGACCGGGCGATCTGGTTGAACAGCTCGATCAGGATCGAGAAGCCGATGGCCGCGTACAGATAGCCTTTGGGAATGTGGAAGCCCAGGCCCTCTGCGGTCAGGGCAAAACCGATCATCATCAGGAAGCCCAGGCACAGCATGATCACCGTCGGGTGGGCGTTGACGAAACGGGTCAGCGGCTTGCTGGCAATGATCATCAGGCCGATGGAAATGATCACCGCGATCATCATCACCGCCAGCTCATCCACCATGCCCACGGCAGTAATCACCGCATCGAGGGAGAACACCGCATCCAGCACCACAATCTGCGCAACGATCGGCCAGAACATCGCATAGGCCACGTTGCCAGTGCGCTGAGCCACATGCCCCTCAAGGCGCTCATGCAATTCCATGGTGGCCTTGAACAACAGGAACACACCACCAAACAGCATGATCAAGTCACGGCCCGAGAAACTCTTGTCGAACACCTCGAACAGCGGTTGGGTCAGGGTCACCAACCAGGAAATACTTGCCAACAGGCCCAGACGCATCAGCAACGCCAGGGACAAACCGATCAGACGCGCACGGTCACGCTGCTCCGGCGGCAGCTTGTCCGCCAGGATCGCGATAAACACCAGGTTGTCGATGCCCAGCACCAGCTCCAGCACAATCAAAGTCAACAGGCCGAGCCAGGCCGTTGGATCCGCTAACCATTCCATTTTTCAGTATCTCTTCAAGTTTTTCAGAATGCCGGGCACGGCAACGCACGGTCGAGGGACCGGGTAAGGGTAGGCAATCGGAAGACGGGGTGCCTGGCCTGGAGGCAGGCGATCAGCGGGAACGGCGACAGTGCATGTCTTGGGGAAAGACGACTGGGAGGCTCCGAGAGGGTGTTCATGCAGGTCCTGTTGTGGGAAAAGGACTTGAATCGTACAGGCGAAACAAGAATTTCCTACAATGCAAAACTATTACAAGATCTGTAACTGCTTCAGAACGGCCCCTTCGTCATCACCCGCTCATCGATAAAGCTACGCAACATCGCAATACGCTGCGTATAGGCCTGGGTCAGGCAACTGACCTGGGCCCCGCACGTATGGCGTTTTTTTAGCCACACAGCCTGATCATCCATCAACGAACCGCGCCCGCCCATGGCCATGAAGTGCCGGTTGAGGTCATAAAGCAGCGCCATGGTCACGTCCTGATCATTGAGGGAGCGCGTGGCACAGATGGTTTTCTCGTCAGGCGCCTTCGCCCGGTCACAGTCAAAACTGGCCGCCAGGCTCACAGGGCTGAGCCACAACACGGAAAACCCGGCGAGCACTGCGAATACCGCCGGTTTAATCAAACGAACTGCCATGAAAATTACCTCCTACAGAGGGCTACGCGCCACACCCTGCCCAAACCGATAAATCGCCAGGCAATACCCAATCAACGCCACCGCTGCCAGCAACCCGCCCGCCGCGCCGATCCAGGCAAAACCAAAGTGGCTGCCCACCCAACTGCCCATCAACGCCCCGCCACCAATGCCGATGTTGTAGATCCCGGAAAACATCGCCATCGCCACATCCGTGGCATCCGGCGCCAGCACCAGCACCTTCGATTGCAACGCCAGGCCAAAACCCATGATGGCCATGCCCCAGAACACACTCAGGGTCACCAGGTACGACACCTCGCCACTCAACGGCAGCAACAACGCCAGGCACAGCGCCAGTATGGTCACCGCGCTGATCAGGAAACGATGGGGGCTAAAGCGATGCACCAGGCTGAACAACAACGAACCAATAATTCCCGCGCCGCCAAACACCAGCAGGATTAGGGTCACCGTATTGCCACTCATACCGGCAACACCTTCAACAAACGGCTCAACATAACTGTAGGCAGTGAACTGCGCCGTCACCACCATCGCCGTCAGCACATACAACGCCACCAGCGCCGGGCGCTTGAACAGCAGCGGCAGGCTGCGCAACGAGCCGGAGTTCTGGCTCGGCAGCAGCGGCAAGGTGCGCGCCAGCCAGAACACCAGCCCGGCGGCAAACGCGCCGATCACCAGGAAGGTGGTGCGCCAGCCCATGGCTTCGCCCAGCAAGCGGCCGAGCGGGATACCCAGAACCATCGCCAGGGAAGTACCGGTAGCCAGCAACCCAAGGGCCTGCACCTGCTTGCCCTCCGGCGCCAAACGCACCGCGAGGGAGGCAGTAATCGACCAGAACAACGCATGGGACAGGGCAATGCCGACCCGGCTGAGCATCAGGATGCCAAAGCTGGTGGCCACGCTGGACAGGATATGGCTGGCGATAAACATGCCGAACAGCACGATCAGCAGCTTGCGCCGCTCGACGTTACGGGTCAGCAGCATCACCGGCAGCGAGGTCAGGGACACGATCCAGGCATAGATGGTCAGCATCAGGCCGACGCTGGCGATGGGCATGTCGAAGCTCGCGCCGATGGCACTCAGCAGGCCGACCGGTACAAATTCGGTGGTATTGAAAACGAAAGCGGCCAACGCGAGAGCGAAGACCGGTTGCCAGTTGGCTTGAGGTGTTGCGGCGGAAATGCTCATTGACAGGTCGTCGTACTCGTTTGCGCGCAGATCAAGCCGGCCCGATGCCGGGCCTTGAGCCGCGCGCAAAAAATAGTAACACGACGATTCAGGGATCGACTTGCCCCATCAGCTCGGGAATCGACTCAGGACGCTTGGCATAGCGCTGGGCCAGCGCCGCGCAGACCATCAACTGGATCTGGTGAAACAGCATCAGCGGCAAGATCAGCACCCCCATGCTCGCCCCGGCAAACAACACCTGGGCCATCGGCACACCGGTGGCCAGGCTTTTCTTCGAGCCGCAGAACAGGATGGTGATCCGGTCTTCCTGGCTGAAGCCAAAAGCCTTGCCCAGCACCGTGGACGCCACCAGTACCAGCGCCAGCAACACACAGCACGCCACCACCAGGCCACCCAGTTCCCACAACGGAATCTGGTGCCAGATGCCCTCGTTGACCGCTTCGCTGAAGGCGCCGTAGACCACCAGCAAAATCGAACCCTGGTCGACGAACTTCAGCCAGGATTTGTTACGCCCTACCCACTCGCCGATCCAGCGACGGGCGATTTGCCCGGCGATGAACGGTAGCAACAATTGAACACTGATTTTCAGGATCGCATCGACGGTGGAGCCGCCATCGCCATGCACATTCAGCAGCAACGTCACCAGCAATGGCGTCAGGAAGATCCCGAACAGGCTCGACGCCGCCGCGCTGCAAATCGCCGCCGGGATATTGCCCCGGGCCAGGGAGGTAAAGGCAATCGCCGACTGCACGGTGGCGGGCAACGCACACAAATAGAGCATGCCCATGTACAGGTCTTTACCGATCAGCGGCGACAACACCGGCTTGAGCGCCAGGCCCAGCAACGGAAACAGCACGAAGGTCAGGCTGAACACCAGCAGGTGCAGGCGCCAATGACCCGCACCGGCAACAATGGCCTGGCGCGACAGTTTCGCGCCGTGCAGGAAAAACAGCAGCGCGATGGCCAGGTTGGTCACCCAGCCAAAGGCCACGGCGGTCTGGCCGCTGGCGGGCAGCAGGGACGCGAGGATCACCGTGGCCACCAGGGTCAGCGTGAAGTTGTCAGGTAAAAAGCGTGGGCGGGTCATAGGCCAATCTTCCAAGGGTTGCCAAGAGCATCGTCGCGACTCTAACGTAACGGCTTATTACCGACTAACGCCAATGAGCCAGTAAATGCCGCCAAAAGGACATGACAAAACTGTGCGCCGCAGCGTGCCCGGGCTTTCCAGCCTGCCGAGGCCGGTGTATGGCCGCACCGAATCCCTGCCCAACCGCGCGCTGACCCGCCGCCATAGTCACCCGTGGGTGCAGTTGTCCTACGCAATATCCGGGGTGCTGGAGATCCAGACCAGCGTAGGACGCTTCGTCGCGCCACCCCAGCGGGCCGTGTGGATACCGGCCGGCATGCCACACCGGGTGTTCAGTTCGCCCCATACCGAGATGCGCAGCCTGTACCTCGATTGCAGCGTCACCGCCTGGGCGGCCGACCGCTGCCAGGTGCTGGCGGTGAGCAGCCTGTTGCGCGAGTTGATTCGCAACTTCAGCGAATTGCCGGTGGAATACGCCGAGGATGGCCCGGATGGACGGCTGGCCCAAGTGGTGCTGGACCAACTGGCCGCCGCGCCCCAGGTCGACCTGATGTTGCCGCTGCCGGCCGACGGCCGCTTACGGCAGATTTACCGCAGCCTGAACCTGCACCCGGAGCAGCAAACCACCCTGGGGCAGTGGAGTCAGAAACTGGCGGTCAGCGAGAAAACCCTCAGCCGGCTGTTCCTGAGCGACACCGGCCTGACCTTCCGCGCATGGCGCCAGCGCCTGCGATTGTTGAGCGCCCTGCCCGCCCTGGAACAAGGCGAACGCGTGACCGATGTAGCATTGGCCTGCGGCTACGAATCCACCTCGGCCTTCATCAACGCCTTCCGCCAGCAGTTCGACGCCACACCCGGTGAGTTCTTCCGCTGACCATCAGACAAAGAAGCTCCAGAGCGAAAACTGGGTTTCCTATGGGAACTCGCCCCCCCCTGTGGAAACTCGGTCCCCCTGTGGGAGCTGTCGAGCTTTAGCGAGGCTGCGATGGCGGCCTGACTGTCGACATCTCTATTTTGCCTGACAGGGCCTCATCGCAGCCTCGCTAAAGCTCGACAGCTCCCACAGGGAACCCAGTTGAACAGTTAAACCTCGCTCACTCCCCCGCCTTGGCCAACACCGCCTGCAACAACACATCCGCCCCCGCCGTCGACCACTGCGGATGAATCTCCTCCGCCTCGTTATGGCTCAACCCATCCACACACGGCACAAAAATCATCGCCGTCGGCGCCACCCGGTTCAGGTAGCAGGCATCATGCCCGGCCCCGGAAATCATGTCGCGATGGCTATACCCCAACGCTTGCGCCGAAGCCCGCACCACCTCCACACACTCAGGGTCGAAGGCAATCGGCGCGTACTGGAAAATCTGCTTCACGCTGTGCTGCAAACCAATCCCCTCGGCGATCCGCGCCACCGCCGCCTGCAACTGCCGATCCTGATACCCCAGCACCGCTTCATCCGGATGCCGAAACTCCACACTGAAAAACACCCGCCCCGGCACCACGTTGCGTGAATTGGGGAAGATATTCGCCATGCCCACCGTCGCCCGCCCTTCGGCGCCCTGTTCCAGGCCGATCTGGTTCACCGCCTCCACCACCCGGGCAAACCCGAGCAACGCATCCAGCCGGTGATCCATCGGCGTCGTCCCGGCATGGGCGCTTCGCCCGCTCAGTTCCACTTCATACCAGCGCTGGCCCTGGGCGCCGGTGACCACACCGATGGTCAGGCCCTGTGCCTCAAGAATCGGCCCCTGTTCGATATGCAGCTCAAACGCCGCATGCACCGCCTGGCCACCCACCGGATGCGCACCGGCATAGCCAATCTGCTGCAATGCCTGGCCGATGGTGATCCCGGCCTTGTCTTCCCGGGACAGGCCGTACTCCAGGTCAAACACCCCGGCATACACCCCCGAGGAAATCATCGCCGGCGCAAACCGCGAGCCTTCTTCGTTGGTCCAGTTCACCACTTCGATTGGCCGCTCGGTTTCAATCCCCAGGTCATTCAAGGTGCGCACCACCTCCAGCCCGGCCAGCACGCCGTAGATACCGTCGTACTTGCCGCCCGCCGGCTGGGAATCGCCATGGGAACCGGTCAGCACCGGGGCCAGGTGATCCTGGCGCCCGGCGCGACGGGCAAAGATATTGCCCATGGCATCCACCCGAATGCTGCAACCGGCCGCCTCGCACCATTGCACAAACAGGTCGCGACCGCGGCGGTCCTCATCCGTGAGGGCCAGGCGCGAGACCCCGCCCTTGTCGGTGCCGCCGATCTGCGCCATTTCCATCAGCGAGCCCCACAGGCGCTCGCCATTGACCCGCGCCAAGTCGTTCATGAACGCGGCTCCTGGGGTTTGGCCCGGTAGCGGAAGTCACAGTGATGGGCACCGCCCATGATGGTCTGGGTGCGGGTCAGCTTGATGTCCGGGTTGTAGCCGACGATAAACAGTTCGTCGCGGTTGCAGGACAGCAGGTGACCGATCTCGCCCAGGCCCATCTCGTGATACATCTCGGCATAGCGGCAGCGCTTCACGTCATAGTCGTAGTGCTCGGCGTCGCTGGCGATGATCTCGACCTTCAGCGCATCGTCCTTTTCCCAGAGCACTTGCAGCTCGACAAAGCTCTTGAGGTCGGCGCCCTGCTCTTCCAGCTCGGCAAAGTGCTTGCCGGCCTGGATCGCTGCATTGCCCACCGCCTCGCCGATCACCGCCGCCGCAAACTCCTTGCCCTGCTCGCGCACCAGGATCTCGTAGATCGGCTTGATGATTTCGGCTTCGATCCGACGCCGGGCCAGGATGCCCAGTTCACCTTCCAGCTTGCTCATTGTGTGCCTCCGTCAGCTCCACAGAATTCGTTTACTTGCCGCCCGCCACACTCACTGGCTGCCACTGATTGCCCTTGACCTGATACACGGTGAACGACGGCTTCTTCAGGTTGCCCTCGGCATCAAACGCGATAGTCCCGGTCACGCCCTGGTAGCTGATGGCGCGCAGCACCGGCAGGTACTTTTGCGGGTCCACCGAGTCGGCCTTCTCGATCGCCGCCACCAACACCCCGACACCGTCATAGGCAAACGGCGCGTGCAGTTCGATCGGCGCCTTGTAGCGATCCTTGTAAGCCTGCTCGAACGCCTTGCCACCCGGCATCTGCGCCACCGCCAGGCCCGGCTCCAGGGCAATCACGCCCTCGCCTTCGTTCTGCGCCAGTTGCAGGAAGGTCTGGCTGACAAACCCACCGGCCCCCATCAGCGGTGCCTTGATGCCCAGTTGCTTGATACGCCTGGCCAAAGGCGCGGCCTGGGAATCGACGCCACCAAAGAAAATCAGGTCCGGGTTCTGGCTGCGGATATTGGTCAGCACTGCGCTGAAATCGATGGTCTTGTCGTCGACGTATTCACGAGACACCACCTTGGCGCCACCGGCCTCGATGGATTTGACGAACTGGTCGGCCAGGCCCTGGCCGAATGCGGTGCGGTCGTCGATCACCGCAATGCGCCGGGCCTTGAGGGTGTTCAAAGCATAGTCGCCGGCCACCTCGCCGCCATCGTCGTCATGGCCCATGATCCGGAAGCTGGTGTCGAAGCCCTGCTGGGTATACGCGTGCCCGGTAGCAACCGGGGCGACTTGCGCGATACCTGCATCGTGATAAACCCGCGCCGCCGGAATGCTGGTGCCGGTGTTCCAGTGGCCGACCACGCCCACCACGCCTTCGTCCACCAGGCGCTGGGCCACGGTGACGGCGGTGCGCGGGTCGGACTGGTCGTCCTCGGACAGCAGCTTGAAGGTCACCGCCTCACCGTTGATTTTCGGGTGCTTGGCGTTGGCCGCGTCGATGGCCAGTTGCGCGCCGTTTTCCAGGTCCTTGCCGATCCGCGCCGACGGGCCGGTCAACGGCCCGGCCAGGCCGATCAATACAGTCTGGTCGGCCTGGGCCATGGCACTCGCCAGGCTGCTCAGGGCCAGGCCGATCACTAGGGTGTGCTTGAAAGTCTTCATCAGTGGTTCCTGTTTCTTTACGGGCTGGTCGGAACACGCCGGGCGTCCGGTAGCGTCAGGGTTGATTCATTCACCGAGGTAGGCACTGCGCACCTCGGGGTGGTCGAGCAATTCATGGGACGGGCCAGTGAGGCTGATGCGCCCGGTGTCCATCACATAGGCACGGTCGGTGACCTGCAGCGCGAGCCGGGCGTTCTGCTCCACCAGCAGCAGGGTCATGCCCTGGCGGCACACGTCGTCGATCACCTGGAAGATCTTCTCCACCATGATCGGCGCCAGGCCCATGGACGGTTCGTCCAGCACCAGCAAGCGCGGCTTGGAGAGCAGCGCCCGGGCCAGCGCGAGCATCTGTTGCTCGCCACCGGAGAGCAGGCCGGCGGACTGCTGCAGGCGCTCCTCCAGACGCGGGAAGTGCTCGAACAACTGGCGGATCTCGCGGTTCACCTGCTCGGTGTCACGACGCAGGAAGGCTCCGGCCTGGAGGTTTTCCAGGACGCTCATGCGCGCAAAGATCCCGCGCCCTTCCGGTACCATCGCAATGCCCTGGCGCAGCAATTGGTCCGGCGCCTGGCCGAGGATCGAACGCCCGGCGAAGTGAATCTGCCCCGCCGCTGCCGGCAGCAATCCGGTCAGGGCCTTGAGGCTGGAGGTCTTGCCGGCACCGTTGGCACCGATCAACGTCACTCGCTCGCCTTCGCCGATGTGTAAATCCAGGGACTTGACCGCTTCGATGGCGCCGTAGCGCACCTGCAAGCCGTCGACTTTCAATAAAGGTTCAGACATGGGCGCTGGCTCCCAGATAGGCCTGGATCACCGCCGGGTCGCGGCGCACCTCGGCAGGCGCGCCCACCGCGATCACCTGGCCGTAATCGAGCACGCTGATGCGGTCGCACACCCCCATCACCAGCTTCACGTCATGCTCGATCAGCAGCAGCGTGTGGCCGTCGTCGCGGATCTTTTCCAGCAGGCCGCGCAGTTGCACTTTCTCGGCAGCGTTCATCCCGGCGGCCGGTTCGTCGAGGGCCAGCAAACGTGGTTCAGTGGCCAGGGCCCGGGCGATTTCCAGGCGGCGTTGATGGCCGTAGGACAGGCTGTCGGCGCGGTAATTGGCGAACCCCGCCAGCCCGACATACGCCAACAGGCGATGGGCATGGGCGCGGGTTTGCGCTTCTTCTTCCCGGGCTCGACGATGGCGACTCAAGGCGGCCCACACGCCATTGCGGGTGCGCACATGGCGGCCGACCATGACGTTTTCCAACGCGCTCATGGTGTTGAACAGGCGGATATTCTGGAAGGTCCGGGCGATGCCGGCCTGGGCCACCTGGTGCACGCTGGCCGGCTTGTAGTCCTCGCCGTCGAGCTGGAAGCGCCCGGAATCCGGGGTATACAGGCCGGTCATCACGTTGAAGAAGGTGGTTTTACCGGCGCCATTGGGGCCGATCAAGCCATAGATCTCCCCAGGCTGGATGCTCAGGCTCACGTCGGTGAGCGCCGCCACGCCGCCGAAGCGCTTGTTCACCTGGTCAATCTGCAACAGCGGCTGATTCATCGCGCCACTCCTTTTGGCCACAGGCCTGCCGGTCGATAGAGCATCGCCAGGATCAGCGCGAGCCCGTAGAACAACTGACGAATGATTTCCGGGTCCACCAGCACCTGGCCGAACAGCGCCTGCTGCAACGGGCCCATGCTCGCGCGCAAGGCTTCGGGCAACGCCGCCAGCAATACGCAGCCGAGAATCACCCCGGGGATATGGCCCATGCCGCCGAGCACCACCATCGCCAGCACCGCGATGGACTCATTGAGAGTGAAGGACTCCGGCGAGACAAAGCCCTGGAACGAGGCGAACAACGCCCCGCTGACGCCGCCAAACCCGGCACCAATGGCGAACGCCAACAGCTTCAAGCGCAGGGTGTTGACGCCCATGGCCTGGGCCGCTTCCTCATCTTCACGAATCGCCACCCAGGCCCGCCCGATGCGCGAACGCTCCAGGCGAATGCAGGCAAACAGGATCAGCACCACCAGCGCGGCGAACAGGTAGTAGTACAGATAGACCGAAGGCAGGCGCAGGCCGAACAGCTCCTGGGTGCGCCCGAGGTTGATCCCCAGCAGGTTGACCGGGTCGACCTGGGAAATACCTTTGGGCCCGTTGGTGATGTTCACCGGGCGATCCAGGTTGCGCAGAAATATGCGGATGATTTCACCAAAGCCCAGGGTCACGATGGCCAGGTAATCGCCGCGCAGGCGCAAGGTCGGTGCGCCCAACAACACGCCAAAGCCCGCTGCCAGCAACGCGGCCAAGGGCAGGATCAACCAGATCGAGGTGTGCATGCCCGCCGGCAGCAGCGCCATCAGCGCCGGGAATTGCTGCAACAGATGCGGCGAGGACAGCAATGCGGCGAGGTACGCGCCCACTGCGTAGAACGCGATAAAACCCATGTCCAGCAGCCCGGCGTAACCCACGACGATGTTCAGGCCCAGGGCCAGCATGATGTACAGCAAGGCGAAATCGAGGGTGCGCACCCAGGTATTGCCGCCGGCATGCCCGACAATCCACGGCGCCAGCACCAGCGCCACGGCGAACAATACAAGGCCAAAGCTGGCGCGCTGGCGGGAGGTATTCAGGACACTCATGCGCGGGTCGCCAGTCGTTCGCCCAACAGCCCCGAAGGACGAAACACCAGCACCGCGATCAACACGATAAAGGCAAACACATCCTGGTAATTGCTGCCGAACACACCCTGGGTGGCAGCGCCCAGGTAGCCGGTACCCAGGGCCTCGATCAACCCCAGCAGCAGGCCGCCAAGCATCGCGCCCTTGAGGTTGCCGATGCCGCCCAATACGGCTGCGGTGAACGCCTTGATGCCCGGCAGGAAACCCATGTAGAAATGCGCGCTGCCGTAGTTGCTCGCCATCATGATTCCGGCCAATGCCGCCAGGGCGCCGCCAATGGCAAAGGTCAGCACGATGATGCGATTCGGGTTGATGCCCATCAGGCTCGCCACCTGCGGGTTCTCGGCCACGGCGCGCATGGCCCGACCAAAGCGTGTGCGTTCCACCAGCACCAGCAGCGCGACCATTACCGACAGTGCGACGGCAATGGTGGTCAGGGCGGTAGCGTTGGTGATCGCCGGATGCGCCGAAGCTCCCGCGAGCACTTCAATCGGTTCCAGCGGCAGCAGTTGCGGGAACATCTGCGGGTTACGCGTCCACACCAACATGGCGACGGTTTGCAGCAACAACGACACCCCGATGCCGCTGATCAATGGCGCCAGGCGCGGCGCATTGCGCAGGCGCCGATAAGCGACCCGCTCAATCAGCACCGCGAGTACCGCGCAGAACGCCATGGCAATCACAGTGGCTGCCAGCAGCACCAGCACCGGCGGCATCGCCGGCCATGTCACCTGCAACAGGCGAATCACCGAGAGGCCCACCAAAGCGCCAATCATCAACACATCGCCATGGGCAAAGTTGATGATCCGCAAAATGCCGTAGACCATGGTGTAACCCAAGGCCACTAGCGCGTAGAGACTGCCCGTCATCAAACCATTGAGCAGCTGCTGGATAAACGCATCCATGGAAACCATCGACCTCACTACTGACGAGGGCGGCACACTAAGCATCTATTCTGTTTTTATCAAATATCAGAAATTCATATGGTTATGCCAAACGCATAAAGCGCTATAACCGCCATAAATACGGCATTTATGGCTCTTTATTTGCCATCTCACTTAGTATTTAATTCAACACATGAATAATTTAGAACAGTTAGCCAATGACCCGCCGTTGCGTGCCGTGCGCACCTTCGAAGCGTTTGCCCGCCACGGCGGAGTGAATTCCGCCGCCCGCGAGCTGGACGTGTCGCCCTCCGCCGTCAGCCATCAATTGCACCTGCTGGAAAGCTTTCTGCAGCAACCGCTGACCTTGCGCCAGGGCCGCAACCTGGTGCTCACCGAAGAAGGCCGCGAGTACTACCGCGCAATTCGCTCGGCCTTCGCCGTACTGCGCAGCGCCACCGAACACGTGCGGGAAAAAAGCGCCACACGCCAGGTCACCATCAGCCTGATCCCGCTGTTCGGCATCAACCTGTTCATCCCGCGCCTGGCACAGTTCCTCAAGGACCACCCGGCGCTGGACATCAACGTCACCTACGCCAACCACCGCAGCTACCCCAGCGACGCTGCCGATTTATCGATCCGCTTCGGCACCGGGCACTGGCCGGGGTACCACAGCGAGCCGCTGATTTCCGGGGCGGTGACGCCGTATTGCAGCCGCGCATTCCTGGAGCAACACGGGCCGATCGACACACCTGAGGCGCTGAGTGAATTACCTCTGTTGCACGACGAAGAGCGCGGCACCTGGAGCCAATGGTTCCAGGCCGCCGACGTGCATCACGGGACCGCGTTGAATGGTTTGCTGCTGGAGGATGGTCAGTTGGCGCTGACGGCCACGCTGACCGGATTGGGCTGCTCACTGCTGCGCGCGCCACTGGTGGCGCCGCATGTGGCAAATGGGGAGTTGGTGAAGCTGTTTGATCTACAGGTCGATGATGGCCGCCAGTACTACCTGTGCCGGCGGGCCAACAGCGAGTTGTCGAGCGAGGGGAATCACTTGTACGACTGGATCAAGAACAACCTTGCGGGAACCTGAAAACACCGCAGATCCAATGTGGGAGCTGGCTTGCCTGCGATGGCGGTGGGTCAGCCAACACATGTATTGACTGCCCCACCGCCATCGCAGGCAAGCCAGCTCCCACATTTTGTACTCATTTCAATTCGAGACAGAGTCAGCTGCCGTTCCCGCCATGCGCCTCTTCAAAGAAGTAATCCTTCCAGCTCCCCGCCTTGTTCTTCAACACCCCCAACTCCTGCAATTTCTCGGCATAGATATAGGTACGCTGCGGCACGATGGTGAAGTCGATTTCCGGGTCCTGGACAATCTTCTCCACCAGCGCCAGCGGTAGCTTCGACTGCTCTACACGAATGTAAGCCTGGGCGGCTGCCGGCTTGTCGGCCTTGATGATTGTCTCGGCCTCGGCCAACGCGTCAAAGAACGCCTTGTAGGTCTTGGGGTTCTCGTCGTGGAATTTCTCGGTGGTGTACAGCACATTGAACGTCGCCGGGCCGCCGAGAATGTCGTAGGAACTCAGCACCTTGTGCACCTTGGGATTCAACAACTCCTGATACTGGAACGGCGGGCTGGAAAAATGCGCGTTGATCTCCGAACCGCCGGCAATCAACGCGGCGGTCGCGTCCGGGTGCGCCAGGCTGATGGAGATATCGTCGAATTTCTTGTAGTTGTCGTTCCCGAACTGCTTGGCGGTTTCAATCTGCAAGGTACGCGACTGGAAACCCACGCCCGCGGCCGGTACGGCGATGCGGTCTTTTTCGCCGAAGTCCTTGAGGGTCTTCACATCCGGGTTATTGGTCAGCAGGTAGTTGGGCATCGAGCCCAGCGAGGCGATGGCCTTGACGTTCTGCTTGCCCTTGGTGCGGTCCCACAGCGTCAGCATCGGCGGCACACCTGCCGACACCACGTCCAGCGCGCCGGCCAGCAGCGACTCGTTCATCGCGGTGGCGCCGGAGATACTGTTCCACTCCACCTTGATGTCCAGGCCCTGTTCCTTGCCGTGTTTCTCGATCAGGTTCTGGTCACGAACCACATCGAGGATCAAGTAGCCGATGCCGAATTGCTGGGCGATGCTGATCTTGCCTTCGGCGTGTGCACCAAGGCTGAGGAGCGCACTGGCTGCTGCCAGGAGCGTCAGGGTGGGTCGTTTTATTATCATGAGAACGCTGCCGCGAGGTTGAGAAGGGTTGCGAGCGTAGCGGCCCACGTACAGTGCGAAAAAGAATATCGCGATCTATGGATATACGAAAAACACTGCCCGCCTAGGCTTTCGGCTGGTATCGTGCCGCCCTTGAAAAAACCGCTGCGAGGAAATGGACCTTGAACACTGACGAAAAAATGACCGGGGACCTGTTCGAGGTGGACAAACGCCTGTCACTCAAGCCCGTGGTGGACTTCAACAACTACCTGCGCAGTGCTTTCGGCGATGGCCCCTGCACCTGCATCCGCTGCGTCGCCAGCGAAGGCAACGAGGCCGGTTACGAGTTCCAGCACACCTTCGATTTCGACGGTAAAAAAACCCACCGCCGCTTCGCCTCCACCGCTGGCAGCGACGTGCTGCTGATACTGAAGAAAGCCTGGTTGTCTTACACCAAGGCCGAGCTGCCGTTGAGCGGCGCGCTGGCGCTGGACACGGTGAAGGAATTTGTCGAGCCGCAGCTGCACAAGCGCGTGGCGCCGCTGTTCCTGGCCAGTGGGTTGATCAAGGATGTGGAAGGTGAGTTGCGGATGCAGCCGCAGGCAGCAGGCTGATAATCGCGCAAACAGGCAACAAGCTGCTTCACTGACAAGGCTGTCCTCTCAGCGCAAGGAGTCGCCGATGGCCGAGCCAAGCAAAAAGATGAGCCTGATGGGCCTGACCACCCTGGTGGCGATCAACATGATGGGCTCGGGCATCATCATGCTGCCCGCCAGCATGGCGCAATTGGGTGCGATTTCGCTGCTGTCGTGGCTGATCACCGCCGTGGGTTCGATGGCGATCGCGTACTGCTTTGCCCAGTGCGGCCTCTTCTGCACCCGCACCGGCGGCATGTCGGCCTACACCGAAGAGGCCCATGGCAAGTCGGGTTTCTTCCTGTGTTCGTTCCTGTATTTCCTGTCGCTGATCATCGCCAATGTGGCGATAGCGATTTCGGCGGTGGGCTATCTATCGTCGTTCATCCCGTGGCTGGGCAGCGGCCCCATCCCCTTGTTCATCGGCACCCTCGGGCTGATCTGGCTGACCACCGTGGCCAACTTCGGCGGCCCGCGCCTGACCGGGCGGATCGGCGTGATCACGGTGTGGGGCGTGATCATTCCCGTGGCGGGCTTGAGCGTGATCGGCTGGTTCTATTTCAAGACGGAGGTGTTCAGCGATGCCTGGAACCCCAACCAACTGCAACTGTGGGATGCGATTGGCGCGAGTATCCCGCTGACCCTCTGGGCGTTCCTCGGCATGGAGTCCGCGGCCCAGGGCTATGACGCGGTGGAAGACCCCAAGCGCACCGTGCCGCTGGCCTGCCTGCTGGGCACCCTCGGCGCGGCGCTGGTGTATGTGCTGTCGACCACAGTGATTCAGGGCATCGTGCCCAACGCTGAACTGGCCGAGTCTTCTGCGCCGTTTGCCCTGGTGTATGCGCAGATCTTCACGCCGCTGGTGGGCGATATCATCATGGCCCTGGCGGTGGTGGCGTGTATTGGTTCGCTGTTGGGCTGGCAATTCACCTTGGCGCAAACGGCCAAGATGTCGGCGGACCAGCGCCTGTTTCCGCGCTTCTTCAGCCGGGTCAGCCGCGCCCACGCGCCGGTGTTGGGGCTGATTGCCTGCGCGGCGTTGCAGAGCCTGATTGCCTTGTCGACCATCTCGCCCACAGCCAGTGCGCAGTTCGGCAAGTTGGTGAACCTGGCGGTGGTGACCAATTTGATCCCTTACGTCACCGCGCTGACCGGGCTGCTGGTGATGATGCACAAGGCGCGGGTGGCGGCGGTGGTGTATGCGCGCAATACCACGGTGTTGCTGATTGCCGTGGGGTATTCGCTGTATGCGATTTACGCGTGTGGTGAGGAGGCGGTGTTTGGTGCGACGCTGGTATTGGCGTTTGGGTATCTGTTGTATGGGTTTTTGGCGCGGCGGTTTATTACGGCCGGTGGTGGGTGAATATCCGTTATTTTGGTGATGGCTGAGATTGGTTCC